>CAZLTH010000182.1:0-4148 GCA_964562355.1 uncultured Syntrophomonadaceae bacterium
GGAGCCTGTATTGCTATGAGCGGTACGCCAGTAGAAAACCGTCTTACAGAACTGTGGAGTATCTTTAATTTTTTGAACAAAGGCTATTTTGGCTCTCAGAAAGAGTTTGTGCGGCGCTTTGCCTTACCGATAGAAAAATACCGTGATCAAGAGAAAATAATAACCTTGAAAAAAGCAATTGCTCCTTTCATCCTGCGCAGAATGAAAAGTGATAAAACAATAATTAAAGACCTGCCCAACAAAGTTGTCAAAAACGAATACTGTTACCTCACCAAAGAACAGGCTGCCCTCTACCAGCAGATAGTAGATTCTATCATGCAGGAAATTGAAAGCAGTGAGGGCATTGCTCGCAAAGGACTGGTATTTAAACTGATGACTTCGTTAAAGCAAATCTGCAATCACCCTGTTCACTACACAAAAAAAGGCTCTGCTACTAAAGAGTATTCCGGCAAAGCTGAAAAAACTATCTCTCTTTTACAGCAAATCAGAGCCGCACAAGAAAAAGTATTACTTTTTACGCAGTATAAAGAAATGGGGAACCTGCTGGTAGAAATGATTAAACAAGAACTCCAAGAAGAAGTCCCTTTTTTCCATGGCGGACTATCCCGACAAAAACGTGATAAAATGATAGTTGACTTTCAAGAAAAAAACAGTTCTCCCATCATGATTATTTCTCTGAAAGCAGGCGGCACCGGCTTAAACCTCACCACTGCCAGCAATGTTATCCACTACGACCTCTGGTGGAATCCTGCTGTAGAAGACCAGGCCACTGACCGTACCTACAGAATTGGACAAACAAAAAATGTTATCGTACACCGCTTAATCACTATCGGCACCTTTGAAGAAAAAATTAATGAAATGCTCCTTGCCAAAAAAGAACTAGCCGACCTGACAGTTTCCAGCGGTGAAAAATGGCTCACAGAAATGTCCAACCAAGAGTTGCTGGCAACATTTAAGCTAGCCCGGCAATAGCATAATATTTCTGAATAAATTCATTTCTAGATGCTCGTTTGTCTAAGTTTGCAAATTTCCAGTTAAAAGGACTTTTGTATTTCCTTAAAACTTTCCAATGGTGGCAAATCTTTTAGGTCGTTTAAGCCAAAATATTTTAAGAATAGGCGAGTGGTGCCAAAAGTCATCGGTCGTCCCGGAGCTTTTTTTCTTCCTTCTACACGTATAAGTTTTATCTTCAGGAGGTTATTCAACACATTTCCGCTGCGAACTCCCCGGATAGCTTCAATCTCAACCCTAGTTACAGGTTGTTTATAAGCAATTATAGCTAAGCTTTCCATAGCTGCCTGAGAAAGGCGATATAGTCTCCGGTCTTTTTCCATCTTTTCAATATAAGTAGCGACCTCTTGGTGGGTCGCCATCTGCCAACCTCCGGCCAACTGTAAGATTTGCAAGCTTTTTTTGCCCTTATATTCTCTGATAAGGTCTTGTAGGGTATTTTCCACTTCCTTTTTACTACCACCAGTTATTTCTACCATCTCCGGTATCTTTAAAGGTTCATCAGTAAAAAAGAGTAAGGACTCCAAAATATCTTTTAATGATAACTCCCCCAAATTATCCCTCCTGACAGTCTTGAATATAGATCATCGCAAAGCTTTGCTCCTGCCATGCTTTTATTTGTTTTCTTTTGAGCATTTCCAATAAAGTAAAAAAAACTAATACGACCTTTACTTTGCTGTCTGTATAAGAAAAAAGGTCTGTAAAAGCAAGCCCTTGGTAACCTGCCTGCTGAACTTTCAAAGTTATCTCCAACATAATATCTTTTACGGAATACTGTTCCGGTTCTATCTCTCCCACCTGTACATCAAGATCTTTTAAAACGCTTTGTAAAGCCTCAAAAAGATAAGAAAGAGACACGCTTTCCGGATCACAAAAATATTCATCTTCAGCCCCAGCATTAATGTTTTTCTTATCCTCTCCATGCCGCAGGAATATTTTTTTCCGAGACTCCTCACAATCTTTTAATGTCTGGGCAGCTTTTTGAAACTGCCTATAATCGGCAATCCGGGCTATCAAATCTTCTTGAGTGGTTATATCAGAAAATAAGATATCAGTTTCTCCAACTTGCTGGGAAACAACAGCCGGTAATAAGCTGCTGGATTTTATCCGCAATAAAGTGGCTGCCATAACAATAAATTCACCGGCAATCTCCAAGTTAAATTCTTTCAGTTCAGTTAAATAGTCAAGATAATCATCTGCTATCTTAGCCATGGAAACCTCGTAAACATCTACTTCTGCCTTTTGAATCAGATGAAATAAGGCTTCCAAAGGACCCTCAAAGACAGGCAATTTAACCTGGTAAGTCAAGTTACACCCCTCCTTCCACCTTATGTTGGAAAGTTTAAAAGTGGAAAGTTGGAAAAAGCTTTAAATTCTGTCCAACTGTCAACTGTTAACTGTTAACTACGTATTTTCGTCTACGAAAATACTATAACCCCATGGCTGTTCTGACTTCCTCCATGGTAGCTTTTGCTTTTTCACGTGCTTTTTGAGCACCATCGGCTAAGATATCCCTGATATACTCGTTGTCGTTTTCCAGCTCTTTCCTTTTTTCATGCAGGGGGTCAAAGAATTCTGTCATCTTCTCTGTTAAGTGTTTTTTACATTCAACACAGCCTATGCTCCCTTGACGACATGCTGTAGCTTGAGTATCTTTTCCCTTGTCTTTAATAATTTCCATAAATTTAAACACCGTACAAACCTCAGGATTTCCCGGATCATTCTTGCGTATCCTTTGTGGGTCAGTAACCATAAGCCTGACTTTTTCTTTGATTTCTGCCGAGTCAGCTGAAAGATTTATTGTATTATTATAACTCTTGCTCATTTTTCTCCCATCCAGACCGGGAATCAACTTATATTGGTTTAAAAAAGTTTTCGGTTCTGGGAAAATGGGTGTATACAGGAAATTAAAACGCCGTCCTACCTCTCTCGTCATTTCGATATGAGGAGCCTGGTCCTCACCGACAGGAACAGCCGTAGTTTTATAAAGCAAAATATCAGCAGCCTGCAACAAAGGATATCCCAAGAAACCGTAGGTAGCTAGGTCTTTTCCGTCCAGTTGCTTAATCTGGTCTTTATATGTGGGACAGCGTTCCAACCAAGACAGAGGAGTAAAAGCAGCAAATAATAATTGCAACTCGGCATGTTCCTTGACGTCAGATTGCTTAAAAATAACTGCTTTCGCAGGGTCAAGACCAGCACTAAGCCAGTCAATAATAATCTGTTTGATGTTTTCCTGTATTTCTCCGGGGGCGGCATAGGCGGTAGTCATAGCATGCCAGTCAACTACAGAAAAATAACATTCATGACCCTCCTCCTGCAAACGTACCCAGTTTTCCAATGCTCCCAATAAGTTGCCTAAATGTAACCTTCCTGTGGGACGCATGCCACTAAAAATAACTTCTTGCAAAATTAACACACCTTTCTTGGAATCAAATAATAGGAGAAATAGCTACGAAAAGATTTATCAGCATACTTGATGTCGGTATTAGAATGCGCTCTATAGTGCGAGTAAAAATAAGAAATAAGAGAATTAACATGCCATATTGTTCCAGTTGTAAAAAAATATGATCATATTGCCGTGGCAAAATACCAGCCAAAACTTTGGAACCATCTAGGGGAGGAACAGGAATCATATTAAAAACGGCTAGGAAAATGTTAAACTGCATAGTGATTTGCATTACCCGGAATAGGTGTACATTATAAAATTGAGAAGCTAGCTGTAGCTCCAGCAATACTACGGTTAAGAAAGCAATAGCTAGGTTAGTCAAGGGACCGGCCAACGACACCAGAACCAACCCTTGGCGACGATTACCTCTGAAATTTAAGGGGTTAATAGGTACAGGCTTGGCCCACCCAAAGCCCGCTATGAAGAATACAAGCGTACCTATAGGGTCTAAATGATTCAGGGGGTTCAAAGTCAGTCTACCAAGGTGCCGAGAGGTAGGGTCTCCTAAGTGATCTGCCACCCTAGCATGAGCATATTCATGAAAAACTAGGGCTATCAGCAGGGCAGGAATTCTGTAGAGCATATCAAAACCGGGAGAAAATAAAGAATCTAACATAATTATACACCAGTCCCTTTCTTGTTTGAAAAATGGTAACTACTCAGGCACAGAGGGGCAAAGGCACAGAGG
>CAZLTH010000183.1:0-4132 GCA_964562355.1 uncultured Syntrophomonadaceae bacterium
GTCTACTTTATATTTGGCTTTTTATACATATAACAGCTGTGGTTATGCGAGAATTCGGAGAATTTATGACTATTGCCTTTATGCCGGAAACACCCCTGCCAGTCTTTAATATAATTTTGATGCTGATGGTCGCCTATGCTCTAAAAATGGGACTGGAAACCCTAGCTCGTACAGGAGAAGTGATCTTTTTTCTAATAACATCCAATCTTATTCTTATTATGATTCTCAACATACCGGAAGTGGAAGGGAAGCTCTTATTACCAGTCCTAGCTCAAGGAATAAGACCGGTTATGCAAGGGGCGCTTGTTCCGGCAGCCTTTTTGGGAGAAATCCTTCTCATCGGCGTGTTTGCTCCCTTTCTCCACAACAGAGCAAAAGAAAGAAAAATTGCCTTGTTGGGAATTGCTATCAATACTTTCTTCCTTGCTTTAGGAACAGCTGTTTCTATTGCTGTTTTTGGTGTAAAAGAGCTTGCCAACTTCAGATTCCCTTTTTTGATGTTTGTGCGTATTATTGAAATCGGGGGATTTATAGAGCGTATCGATGCTCTGGTTATGGTAATTTGGATTAGTGGAATTGCAGTAAAAACTGCTATCTTTGCCTATGCTGCTCTTCTCGGCATCAAAGAGGTTTTTGGCTTAAAAGATACACGCCCTCTTATTCTACCCTTAGGAGTTATCTTGGTGCCTCTGTCTATACTGTTACACAAGAACATAGAGGATTTATCTTTTTTTATTGCACATACTTGGCCACGTTATGCTATCTCTGTTTACTGGTTGGGACTACCATTACTGTTTTTACTTGTTGCTATTTTAAGAAATAAAAAGGATGAAACTTGATGACATCTAAAAAAATATTTTTGGTTATACTTTTCTTGAGCCTACTGCTCTTTACAGGAAATGGCTGCTGGGATCGCAGGGAAATTGATGAAATCACTTTTGTACAAAGCTTGGGCGTTGACTACGTGCCGGATACAGATAAATTTCGCATCAGCACTATTACTACTCGTCCGCAAGGAGGTGGTCAGGGAGGGGGCATGATGGGCGGTGGAGGTGGCGGCGCTCCCCAACCTACTGTGCTGATTGTTTCAGAAGGTAAATCCTTCGCTGCTGCTCTACAACAAAAACAAGTAAGAAGCACCCGAAGTCTTTATTTTGATCACAATGAAGTAATAATCTTGGGGGCGGAAATAGCACAACGACAAGGAATTGGTGAGATCCTCGAACACTTGGTACGCTGCAGGGAATTTCGCCTGACCAGCTGGTTTCTGATTACTCCCACCACAGCGGAAGAAGTGCTTTCTGCCACGCCTGAATTTGAAAACTCTATAACCGAAGAAATTATAAGGCTGACCATTACACAAAGCCGCCAGGCATCTATTGCCAGTGGGAGTAACCTCAAGGATTTTGCACGAGATTTATCTCTACCCGGCATTGATCCGGTAGCTTTTCAACTAAAAATAATTGAAACTAAGCCTGAGAAAAATATTCCCGGTTTTGAGGCACCTAAAGAGCACTTGAAAGTGCCGCAACTTACCGGGATGAGTATCTTTAGTGGAGAATATCTGGCAGGTTTTTTTGAACAAGCAGAAACAACAGGTTTCCTGATAGGAACAGGAAGATCTGTTCAACCTTGGATCATTATTCCAGATCCGAAAGAAAAAGCAGAGTGGGTAGCAATTGAAAAAAAACGAGGAAACGTTAAGCAAAAAGTTACTGTGAAGGGGAAAAAAATACAGGTAGAAATAGAAGTATCTGCGGAAGGAAATCTTCAAAGCCAAACCGGTACCATAGATTATGCTGATGAGGAAAAAATAGAGATACTACAAAAAGTAACAGAAGAGGCCATCAAAGAGAAAATCAAAAAAGCTATCAGCCTAGCTCAAGAAATGCAGGCAGATATTTTTGGCTTTGGGGCTGAAATTTCTCGCAGTTCCCCCAGTAAGTGGAAAAAATTAGAGAGTAACTGGAGAGAAATCTTTCCCACTGTAGAAGTAGAAGTAACGGTAGAGTTTAATATTCGCCGGACAGGGCTAACCAGCACACCACTAATACCTCGTTAAAGGAAGTGAGTTTTTGTATATATTTCTCCTTTTGTTACTGGGAGTAATCATCAGCATTATTGAAGTGCCCAGAATGCTAAAAGAAAAACTATGGAAAGAAATAGCCGTTTTCTTTGTTATCCTAGGATGTGGTCTTTTTTTGTCCATAGGGCAAATTTTAGAGATTCCCATTCCTAATCCTACAGATATAATTAGGAGTATTTTTGGACCGAAATAATGACTGAGTGACTAAGTGACTAAGTGACTGAGTAAGGACGAGGGAACGAAGGACGAGTGGGGGATGCGTGGGGACAAGTGACTGAGTGGGCTGGGAACTTCCCCCTCCCCCTCATTTTGGAGGTTAGAGGCTAGGGGTTGGAAGTTGAAACGGTGACACGGAAAGGCACCCCAAGGTAGCCTCCGGTGCTTTTCTAACCTCTAACTTCTCACATCCAACCTCCAACTTGTGGGGGTACAAAGCCTTACCCCGTTGCGATCCGTTCCCACTGAGTCACTTAGTCACTGATTCACTTCCTTACCGCCTTAAACCCTATATCCTTGCGATAGTGGCACGGGGTAAAGCTGATTTTTTCAACAGCATCGTAGGATCTTTTTAAAGCTTCTCTGAGGTTGCCTCCAAAACCTGTTACCCCTAGAACACGTCCTCCGGCAGTCACTATCCGGCCATCATTAAAAGCAGTTCCAGCCTGAAAAACTACAAGTTTTTCTAAAGAGCTGGCGGTTTCTATCCCTGTAATAACATGTCCTTTTTTATATTTCCCTGGATAACCTCCGGCAGCCATGACCACGCAAGCAGCACTACCGGGATGCCATTCCAACTGCACATCTTTCAAAGAGCCTTCAGCTGTCGCCAACATAACCGGCACGATATCAGATTTTAAAAGAGGTAAAACAGCTTGCGTCTCAGGATCACCGAAACGAACATTAAATTCTAAAACCTCTGGTCCCTTCTGGGTAAGCATCAGGCCAGCATAAAGAATTCCCCTGTAATTTATGCCTTTGTCCGCCAAACCTCGTACAACCGGTTTAAGTATATTTTTTATCACTTCTTCCAGAAGAGTTGGCGTAAGAACCGGTGCCGGAGCATAAGCACCCATACCACCTGTATTGGGACCCTGATCACCATCATAGGCTGCCTTGTGATCTTGGGCGGAAATCATGGGGATGATAATCTCCCCATCTGTAAAAGCAAGTAATGAAACTTCCTCTCCCACAAGAAAATCTTCCACTACCAATTTGTTGCCGGCAGTGCCAAAAATCCTCTCGGTGATAATCTCTGTAATTGCTTTTTTGGCTTCCGGCAAGGTTTCAGCTATAATAACACCTTTCCCGGCAGCCAGACCAGCAGCTTTTATAACCAGTGGAAAATCTTGTTCTCTAACATATGCCAAGGCAGATACAGCATCGGAGAAAACCCTATACTTTGCTGTCGGCACTCCTAGCTCCTGTAACAAGTCTTTGGCAAAAGTCTTGTCCCCTTCCAGAGCAGCTGCCTTCTTTTCAGGTCCAAAAATCAACAAACCCGCTGCCTTGAACATATCAACAATACCTTCAGTTAAAGGAACCTCCGGTCCGACAATAGTAAAATCGATCTTTTTCTGCTGAGCAAAAGAGAGAAGTCCCTTCAAGTCAGTTGGTGCTATCTCTACACATTGAGCCAGAGTGGCAATCCCGGGATTTCCGGGAGCACAGTAAATCTCCTTCACCAGAGGACTTTTGTTTATCTTCCAGACCAGAGCATGCTCTCGCCCACCGCCTCCTACCACCAAAATCTTCAACTAAACCCTCTCCTTTCAAGTTTCTTTTTTCCTCTCATCTCCAAAACAAGGAAGAAATGGTCACAGTCCCCCTCCCCTCGTGGGGTGAAGACGAGGAGTACGAGTCTTAACGAGTCCTGCCGACGGCGATAGCCAAGTCAGGAATCCGAGGGGGCTAGGGGGAGGAGGAAGCACCAACCGCTGCCTCTCGTTAACCGTCAACTGTCAACTAAATTGTGTGGGCAACCACAAGGGATTGCCCCTACTTACTCAGTCACTCAGTCACTCAGTCACTCAGTCACTCAGTCACTCA
>CAZLTH010000184.1:0-4112 GCA_964562355.1 uncultured Syntrophomonadaceae bacterium
CACTTTTAACTTTCCACTTTTAACTTTCCACTCGTCTCCAAACTCCAAAGGATAAAAAAGCAACCTGCTCGAATTAATTACTACGCCTAAAGTGCTTAAGTTATGAAGAAGTGCCCCGGTGAGCGGTGTTATCCAACTCATCGCACCACCTAAAATGCCTAGAGAATTAATGCCTACAGCAAAGAAAAAATTTTGATGAATCACTTCTGTGGTGCGCTGACTCAGTACTATTAATTGGGCTACTTTTACAGGATTGTCACCAGCGATTACTACTGCCGCCGTTTCAATAGCCGCATCAGTACCTAGGGTGCCCATAGCTATTCCTACATCAGCTGCTGCCAGTGCCGGGGCATCATTAACTCCTTCACCTACCATGGCTACCCGGTATCCTTGTGTCTGCAGACTATGCACTATTTCCACCTTATCTTCCGGCATCAGGTCACTATAGATATCCTCAATCCCCAGTTTTCTCCCAACTACAGCTACCGACTCATAATGATCGCCGCTAAGAAGACCTGTTTTTAAAACGCCTTCACTCATCAAAATATCAATAGCCTCCTTAGCATGCTGTTTCAGGTTATCCACAATACCAATAAGACCAATCAAAATATCTTCCCTGGCTACAAAAAGAACTGTTTCCGCCATGTTTTTCATGCGTCCGGCTTCAAAATCAGCCTGCTTGCGTACTATCCCCATATCATCCATCCAATGTCCACTCCCCACAAACAAAGGGGTGCCATCAATCATTACTTTGATACCATGTCCGATAACAATTTCATCATCAGTATGCTCCGGGATTACCAGTTCCATTTCCCGAGCCTTTTGCACTACGGCTCCAGCCAAAGGATGATTGGAATGCATTTCCCCTGAGGCAGCCAGCGACAAAACATCTTCCGGCATATATTCTTCATGCAGCGATACGATACGGCTAACCCTGGGACGTCCTTCAGTTACCGTACCTGTTTTGTCAAAAAGCACCGTATCAATACTGCCAGCTATCTCTAGGTAATTTCCGCCCTTAATCAAAATACCGTTACGAGCAGCATTGCCCATAGCCGCACTAACTGCAGTCGGCGTAGAAAGACCCACCGCACAGGGGCAAGCTATAATCAGCATAGTCATGGCTCTTTTTATATCCCTAGTCGCAATAAAGACTGAAAGCGAGAGGAAAAAGGAAAAAGGTACAAATCGCTCCGAAAAACGATCAGCGATATTTTGAATAGGGGCTCGATGTGTCTGGGCTTCCTCTACTAAATGAATAATACGCGCAAGTGCCGTATCATCACCAACTTTGGTAGCCTCAATATAGATATTACCGGACTCAACAATAGTGCCAGCAAATACATCATCCCCCGGATTCCTAAATACTGGCAAAGATTCGCCAGTAATACTCGCTTGGTTAACGCTTCCTTCTCCGCTTGTTACTTTCCCATCCACCAATATTTTACCGCCTGTTTGAACAACTACTATATCTCCTACGACTACCTCTTCTAGAGGCAACTCCACCTCAACCCCTTGACGCACCACCCAAGCTCTTTCTTCTTTATTTACCAGCAAAGCACGAATGGCTGTACGAGAACGACTGACAGTAATGGTTTGAAAAAGTGAAGATAAGTTCACCAAAAAAACTACTACCAAGCCGGTAAAACTCTCTCGCAACAACAATGAAGTTAACGTGGCCACAGTAATCAGCAAATCATTATTAATTCGTTTACCATGTAAAGCGTCAACGCCGCTACGGAAAATAGGATAACCAGCAATAATTGTAGTCCAAGCTGAAAGATTTAAGACCAAGCTGCTGTTGGCCATAGCTGACGGTCCTAAAATAGCTCGCTTTATAGCTATAAACCCTAACACAGTAGCCACAGCTACGGATTGCCAGATTTGCCTGCGCAGCCCTAATTCTTCTGGCTCTGCCACACTGTTAGCAGTAGGGTTTCGTAGTGCCACGGCAGTTTCTTTTTGCTTTTGACTTTTGTCAGCTAAGTCCTCATCCAGCCAAGAGTCCCGTTGCCTGACAATAGCCCCAATCTGAGACACCACATCATCATAAGAAAGATCGCTCCCCGGAAAAAGCAACAGCAAGCTACCTGTCCTTGGATTAGCAACAGCTTTTTTAATTTCCGGCAGAAGAAGCAACAATTCTTTTTCCAGCGCCGACACAAAAGCCCGGTTGCTTTTCAGTCCCGGCACTTGCAGCCGCATTCTCCCCGGCAAACTATGTAGAATATACATGACTAAACCTTCTCTTCCCCCTCAGGTTCCTCCACAATTTTCTGCACTAATTCTACCTGCTCTAATTCTTGCTCTATCGTTTCCTGCACTTCTTTTTTGTTGTTTTCCTGTGCTTCTGCTATTATATCCTCCATATCTTCTTTTAAAACAACTGCACCTTGAGCAGTTTTCTCTGCCAGTTTGATAGTTTTTTGCAAGCCCTTCACCAAAGCGGGGCGTACTGTGTTACGCAACTTTGGCCAAGCATGATAAGCCAAGGCAGCCGCCCCCAAACCCAACAAAAGCATTTTCATTTTTCTATCACCAAACATACTACCCATCCTTTCTCCTAAACCGTTATTTTCTTGAGAATCATTGTTCCCTGTTTTCACTTCCAAAAACCCCTTTCGCCTTAAATTAGTGCCTTCGAAAAAGAAAGTTCCTATAGAATTAAATTATTCGATAATGCTACTTACTATCAACAATTATACCTCTTTAGGAATCTAATGTAAAGAAATTTATAAAAGAAACGCCATTTTGGCATGATAATTAACTGGTTTTTAGGGTAACATTTTATTAAGTTATTAGCAAGATATTTATGAAAAAAGTTGACAAAAGATTAATAATAAAGTAATATAGTGATAGTGAATATCATTAACTCAAGGTGGTGACTGCCATGTCTCGCCTCGCCCTGCAAAACAACTCACAAATAAACATAAAAAAGATAGATTCCAATAGTAAAGATGCTTGGCAACAGTTGCTCGAAGCCAAAACAGAGCATGTTTTACAAGAATCTTTGCAAATTTTAAGAGATCAATGTAGCCTGTTCGCCAAGGTAGCGTATGAAAAATTACTGCTACAAATCCCCTCAACTGAAAACAGTGATTCCTTTGCGTCCTGTGTATACCCCTTTAATCAAAAAAACAGCCTCTTCTTCCCAGAAGATCTTTTGCCTTCTCTGCTAGCAGATTTGCGTCGCCAGCTCAACTCTCTGAACGATATTATACTGCCGGGAGATGCGCTTTCCTCGCCGCCGCCTTTTTCCCACCCTTGCACTTTGGAGCAAGCCATGCAAGAGGAACTTTTCACACTTACTGTCTCTAAATGGGCTGAAAAAAAGAACAAACAAGCCTTCGATAGTTCTCTGCAAAAAGCCTTCTTTCCTGCGCCTTCTGTTCTTCTTAAGCTGGCACTAAAGGCGGTTAGGAAGAAAATTTCACCGGGTGCTTGCTTTTTAAACGCCGCTGGCTGCTCTCATAGCCAAGAAAAATCACGTTGTGTGGAAAATAAGAAAAAGAGACTGCTGGGCATCAGTAAACGCTGGGAACACCAACTCTATCACTACTGGGAAAAGCAGCTGGTAGACTATATTTATGCACAGCATGAAGATTTGGCTAACAATCTTTTTTAACGACTTTTCCTGCTTTTTATATTTGATTTTTTGATGAATTTTTCCTGATCAAGAATAAAGCGCCGATGTGTTCCTTCTCCTACCTTTTCTACATCATCGAAAGCTTCCAGCCGAAAAGTCAGCTGCCGCCCCTCTACTTCTGTAAGTTCTGCCTCTGCTCTGACCGTCATGCCAATAGGAGTAGCCGCCAAATGCTTTAAACTGATCTCCACCCCTACGGTAGTAGAACCTTCTTCTAAATTGCCTTTAAGAGCATTTATAGCAGCATTCTCCATGATAGCCACTAACATCGGGGTTGCAAAAACAGGCACACTGCCACTACCCACTTCAATAGCCGTATTCCCAACCGCTACAACCATTGTTGCCTCTCCCTTTAGACCTGATTTAATCATTTTTTTCTCTCCTTTTTTCGGTTTTTCTTCTCCGTAAACTAAGAGACGATGGACGCTGATGGATTCGGCTTTACTCACCACAGGTTTATATGATT
>CAZLTH010000185.1:0-4111 GCA_964562355.1 uncultured Syntrophomonadaceae bacterium
GGTATGGACGAAAAGACAAGTAAGATTGTACAGGTTATTTAGGAACAAGCCCTTAAAGCTGGAAGAAAACAAAAAACTAGTTGAATAACGTTTTTATAGAGTGTTCGGTGCCTATTGTTTATGATAACCTAAAAGTCCCCCACTGGAATAATTTGCACTCCATTATCTAATAATAAGAGACAGCTCTTGATTTTTAAATAAGGGAAGGCTTGCGAATGAGTGTTGCTTATATTTGTGAAATTTGTCAGAGAGAAATAAAAAGAGAAGACCTTGCTGGATTAGAGGAGATTTTAGCCCGAAAAGAAAGATTGACGACAAGGGAAGGGGAAGGTATAATTACAGGTGAGACAGTAGGAAAAAGGATGGTTATGATTCCTTTTTGCCACGAATGTCATGCTGAAATTTGGGGAGAAGATGGTTTGTCGCTTTATGCAGGAAATTTTTACATGCATTAAGGACTTTTAAATACAAGTCCTGAAAGTCTTGGCTTATACTTGCTGGGGCTTTTTTGGCGTGTTTGGAGGAGGAAGTTGTTTGCAGTTTTTGTTATCTGAGTTGAAGGGTTTGCCGGACATAAAAGAGGTTTTTGCGCAACATGGGTTGATGTCGGAGAAACAGGTTCTGTTTGCAGGGTTGGAGGGTTCTTTAAAGCACGTATTTATGGGTCTTATTCACCAGCAGAGCAGAGGACCTTCTTTGGTTATAACGGCGGATAACCCGGCAGCAGAAAGAATTTATGCTGATTTAGAGGTTTTATTTCCAGGTGAAGTAGAGGTTTTTCCCGGTGAAAATTTGCTATATTTTTCAGAGATGCTGGGTCGGAGCTCCGAGATTGCTGATGCTCGTATAAAAGTGATGCAAAGGCTGTTGGCGGGAGAGAAGATTTTAGTAGTGGCACCTCTAACAGCTGTGTTACCGCGTCTTCTTCCACCTGATCTCTGGCGGAAGAAAATATTTTCACTTAAAAAAGGTAGCCAGGTAGATTTGAAGGAAACAGTTGCTAAACTCTTTGATCTTGGCTACCAGCGAGTTTCTACAGTAGAAAGTCAAGGTCAATTAAGTCTCAAGGGCGGTATTTTAGATATTTTTTCCCCGGGGGAGTCTTGGCCTGTCCGAGTAGAGTTTTTTGGCGATAATATTGAGTCTTTGCGTTTATTTGAGCCGGAAACCCAGCGCTCTCGTCTGGAAATCAATCTCGCCAATATTGCCCCGGCACGAGAGATTTTTTTGGAGGAAGAACAAGCTTGTCAGGGTGGTGAGAAAATTTTTCTGGAAGCAGAAGCTGTCGCCGCAAACTTAAAGAATACCGGAAATGTAGTTGGGTCAGAGAAATTGCTAGATAAAATCAAGGAAATACTCTTGCGCTTAAAAGAAGATAAAACTTTCCTTGGGGTAGAGCAGTATTTTGCCAATTTTTATGGGCAGGGAAATTCTATCTTGGATTACTTGTCGGCGAGAGGGAAAGTTATTCTGGACGAACCGTTGCAGCTACAGGAAAATTTCATTGAGATGAGCAGGCAGCTGAAGGATATAGAAACATCTTTGTTGTTGCAGGGAGATATTCTACCGTCTCAGACAGAATATTACTGGGACTTCTTTCGTCTTTTAGAGTGCTATGGTGGTTCTGTAACCGGGTTTTCTCTTTTTTCTCGCCAGAGCAAATATTTTCACCCGGATAAGGTTATCAGTCCGGAGGCACGTACTCTAGTCAATTATCACGGGCAGTGGGATATGTTATTGACGGAAATTGCTACTTGGCAGAATAAAAATTATCGTATTATTTTTGTTTGTTCTCATGCAGAAAAGTCGGAAAGTTTAAAAATAATCTTAGAGGAAAATGGTTTGCAGCCTTTGTTGTTGCCAGAGATAACTCCAAGTACAGCATTGCTTAGGAAAACCCCCATTATTACCACCGATTTGTTTAGCAGTGGGTTTTTACTGCCGGGAGCAAAGACGGTTTTGATTACAGAAAAAGAGCTGGAAGCGCATCCCGGGAAAGTAAGGGTAAGGCGCCGAAAAAAAGAGGGATTACAGTTAGCAGATTACAGAGAACTGAAAACAGGCGATTTTGTAGTACATGAGCAACATGGTATTGGAAGCTACCAAGGGGTGCGAACTTTACATATTGGTGAAACGAGTAAAGATTATCTCCTGATAAAATACCGTGGTACTGATAAGCTATATATCCCGACAGATCAAATTGATATTATCCAAAAATATATTGGCTCAGAGGGCAAAGTGCCTAAACTTTCTGCTTTGAGTAGCCAAGAATGGAACAAGGCCAAGGCCAAAGTGCAAAGAGCAGTGGAAGACATAGCGCGTGAGCTTATCGTCCTCTACTCGGAACGAAAGGCAGCTGTCGGGCATGCTTTTCCGTCTGATCAGGATTGGCAAAGGGAGTTTGAGGGGCGATTCCCTTACCGGGAAACCCCCGATCAAATTAGGGCTATTGAAGAAATAAAAAGAGATATGGAAAAAGATCAAGTAATGGAGCGTCTTGTTTGCGGCGATGTAGGTTACGGAAAGACAGAAGTGGCTTTGCGGGCGGCTTTTAAAGCGATTATTGACGGCAAACAGGTAGCTTTTTTGGTACCTACTACTATTTTAGCTCAGCAACATTTTCGCACTTTTCAGGAAAGATTCCAAGGATATCCGATAACTGTTGGCCTTTTGAGCCGTTTTCGTACGGTGGCACAGCAGAAAGAAACCATAAAGGATATTAGAAGAGGTAGCGTGGATTTACTTGTTGCTACACACCGGCTTTTATCTGGAGATTTACAGTTTAAAGATTTAGGTTTGCTCATAATTGATGAGGAACAGCGTTTTGGTGTCAAACAAAAAGAAAAAATAAAAATGTTAAAGAAAAACGTTGATGTTTTAACTTTAACAGCAACGCCTATCCCTCGCACTTTACATATGTCCTTGGTGGGGGCGCGAGATTTAAGTATTATAGAAACTCCGCCGGAGGATCGTTATCCTGTGCAGACTTATGTGGTTGAGTATAGCGACTTTTCTGTGCGAGAAGCGATATTAAGAGAAGTACGTCGTGGTGGACAGGTTTATTTTGTTTATAATCGTGTAAAGAGCATTGATAAGTGGGTAGCGCATCTGCAAAAAATTATGCCAGAGATTCGTATTGGTATGGGACATGGACAGATGTCGGAAGCTCGTCTAGAAAAGGTTATGTTGAATTTTTTGGAAAAAAAGTATGATGTATTAATTAGTACCACTATTATAGAGTCAGGATTGGACCTTCCCAATGTTAATACCATGATTATTTATGATGCCGATAAGCTGGGACTGGCGCAGCTTTACCAGCTACGGGGGCGGATAGGTCGCTCCAGCAGGGTAGCCTATTGTTATTTAACTTACCAGAAAGATAAGATTTTGACAGAAGTGGCGGAGAAACGTCTGCAGGCCATCAAAGAGTTTACAGAATTGGGAGCTGGATTGAAAATAGCCTTACGGGATATGGAGATCAGAGGCGTTGGTAATTTGCTGGGAGCAGAACAGCACGGTTTTATGACCACAATAGGCTTTGATCTTTATACTAGGTTTTTGGAGAATTCTATACGTGCTTTAAAAGGGGAAAAAGCTCCTCCGAAAAAAACAGAAATTCGTGTAGAGTTAGAGGTTGATGCGTACATCCCCCAGAGCTATATTTATGATCAAGAACAAAAAATTGAGATTTATCGTAAAATTGCTCAGATTCAGGAAGAAGAAGACGGGAAAGATATACAGGCAGAAATGCGTGATCGTTACGGTTCATTACCTGTTTCTGTTCATAATCTTTTGAAAGTGGCTTTGCTTAAAAATCGTGCTACTCAGGTAGGGGTCAGTTCTATCACAGAAGAAGCCAAGATGGTAAAAATATCTTTGTTGCCGGGTGTTCTTCCGGACAATGATAAGCTCTGGCAGCTGATTAGCCGGAGCCGTGGAAAGGTTAAAGTATCTGCGGGCACGCAGGGTTATGTCATCAAAGTTTTACGGAAAAGTTTTGCTGATGAGCAATTATTGGATTTTTTATTAGAATTAATGGAAGAGTTGAGGAGTACTGTCAGCAAGGTTTCATAAGAAATTGTATAAAACTACAGGAAAAGATATATACTAC
>CAZLTH010000186.1:0-4073 GCA_964562355.1 uncultured Syntrophomonadaceae bacterium
TCCGGACACAGCAGATTATAGCACATGAAACAGGAGTAGCTAACACAATTGATCCTCTGGCTGGTTCCTATTTCGTAGAGGCACTTACTGATAAGATGGAGGAGGAAGCAGAAAAATACTTTGAAAGAATTGAAGCTTTAGGAGGAGTATTACCTGCTATTGATAAAGGGTTTTTCCAGCAGGAAATTGCTGATGCTGCTTATCGTTACCAGCGAGAAATTGACAAGAAAAAGCGTATTATTATAGGTGTTAATGATTATGTCACCTCTGAATCTATGGACTTTGACTTGTTAAAGATAGATATGGCGGTCGAAGAAGGGCAAAGAAAACGCTTAGGGGAACTTAAAGCAAGTCGTAATAATGATAGAGTAGCAAGCACCTTAAAAAATTTACGCTCAGCTACTAGCAGTAACGACAATCTTATTCCTTTTATTATTGATGCCGTGCGTGTTTACGCTACTGTCGGAGAAATTATCCAAGTTTTTAGAGAAACTTTCGGAGAATATAAAGAAAAACCGTTATTTTGAAAAAACAAGAAAAGAGGTGGAACCTAGTGGAACATACAGAAGTTAAGAAAAAAATAAGAGTTCTGGTGGCAAAGCCTGGATTAGATGGTCATGATCGAGGAGCTAAAGTAGTAGCCCGGGCTTTGCGGGATGCAGGGATGGAAGTAGTTTATACTGGATTGCACCAAACCCCGGAACAAGTGGTAGAAGCGGCCATTCAAGAGGATGTAGATATTATAGGTCTTAGTATCTTATCAGGAGCACATAATACTATTTTTCCGCGCATAAAAAATCTTCTCAGGGAAAATGATGCAGATGATATTCTCCTTATGGGGGGAGGAACGATTCCTGAAGAAGATATTGAGAAACTCAAAAGAGAAGGTCATGCGGCAGAACTGTTTACACCGGGCACTCCGACAGATAATATTGTTTTCTGGATCAAAGAAGAAGTAGCAAAAAAACAGCTTAAGGAGCAAAGGATATGAACGAAAAAAGTATGGAAATAAGAACTAAGGCTGGAAATTATTTTCGTCAGGGGTTCAATTGTGCTGAATCTATTCTTAAAGCTTTTATGGATACGCATTTTACGGACATGTCTCCAAATACTGCAAAACTTGCTACCCCCTTCGGTGGGGGGCTAGGTAGAGCAGGATGTGTCTGTGGGGCACTGGCAGGCTCATCTATGGTCATTGGCTTAGCAAAAGGAAGAGCTTCTGCAGATGAAGATAAAGATATAGCTTATAGTTTATCAAAAGAATTTCAAGCACGTTTTCAAGACAAATTTGGCACCACCTGCTGCCGGATTTTAAATGGCACGGACTTTGTTAGCAAAGAACATCTAAAAAGGTGTCTAAAAATAACCGGTACGACCGGTGTTCTTTTAAGTGATTTCTTACAGGAAAAAGAAATACTATAGTATTTTAAGGGAGCTTCTGACGGCAGGTCCCTTAAGCTTATAGTATCTTTATAACAAATTCTTGCGCTTTAACACTGCAAAGCAATAAAGTTTATTGACAGCTTAACTCTTCTTACTTTATAATATATATAGAGCATGCTGGAAAGAAAAAAAACTCTACCAAAGACAAATGGCAGAGTTTTTTTGAGAGAAAAAGAAAAGCATAAAGGAGGAATTTTGTGGAAAGATTTAAAGAGGGATTAAGAAAAAATGAAATAATTTTAGTAGATACGACTTTAAGGGATGGAGAGCAGACTGCCGGGATTGTTTTTTCTAATCGTGAAAAAGTCCGTATAGGTAAAATGCTGGACAGAATTGGCGTACATCAGATAGAGGCAGGTATTCCTGTTATGGGTGGGGATGAAAAAGAAGCTATCCGTACGCTGACCTCTTCAGGATTAAAGGCTAGTATAATGGCTTGGAATAGAGCTAGTGTGAAAGATATTGCTGAATCTATTGATTGTGGTGTTGATGCGGTGGCTATTTCTATTTCTAGCTCGGATATTCACTTGAAATATAAGCTACAAATTACCCGGGAGCAGGTTTTGAAAAATATCAGAGAATCTGTGGAGTTTGCCAAAAGTCATGGTCTCTATGTTTCTGTAAACGCCGAAGATGCTTCCAGAAGTGATTTTGGCTTTTTAGTTGACTTTGCTCTTACTGCCAAAAAGGCTGGCGCCGACAGATTGCGTTATTGTGATACAGTTGGTATTCTTGAACCATTTAAAACACGTGAAGTTGTTGCTCGTTTATTCAAGGAAATCGATATGCCCATAGAAATGCACACTCATAATGACTTTGGCATGGCTACAGCCAATTCTTTAGCTGGGTTAAAGGCAGGAGCACGCCTGATAGGTGTTACTGTAAACGGTTTAGGAGAAAGAGCTGGCAATGCCGTATTGGCAGAAATTGTTATGTCCTTAAAGTACCTTTTTAATACTGATTTGGGCCTAAAGACAGAAGAGTTTCGGGAATTGTCAGAGTATGTAGCTCTGGCAGCCGGCAGACCTTTACCTGCCTGTAAACCTATTGTGGGCAGCAATATGTTTTCTCACGAATCCGGTATTCATGCTGATGGTGTCATGAAAAACCCTGCTACTTACGAAGTTTTCCGACCCGAGGAAGTGGGTCTGGAGAGACAAATTGTTTTGGGGAAACACTCTGGCTCAAAAGCTATTTTACTGAAATTCAAGGAATATAACCTTGACATTTCCCTAGAAGAAGCAGTGGAAGTGCTTCCTTTAGTCAGAGGTGCTACTGTTGATTTGAAACGCTCTCTCTTTGATAAAGAGTTAATATATCTATATGAAGATTACTTGAAAGAAAAGAAACAAAAGACATCCCTTGGGAGTTAAGAATGAGGAGCTAAGAATGGTTATTTTTTCTTCATTTTTAGCTCTTTAACTATATTACTTTTTCAATTCGCTATACTTGAAATTTCACCTTCCTTTTGTAACTTAAAAAACACTCGTTTTTTTGCCATTGTTAAGCAGAAGAGGAGATATAAGAAGTGGATAATATATGGGCATATATATTAGCAAATTCAATATGGACAGAAATAGGCATTGCTATCGGCATTTTTTTTGTTTTTATTTTATTACGAAAACTATTTGTACAATATGTTTTCAATTTAATATTAAAATTTGCTCATAAAACAAAAACGAGTTTAGACGAAAAAATACTCTTGGCTTTTAAAAAACCCTTGCAATTCCTTTTTATTATCGTAGGATTTTATTTTGCCTTAATCTATCTAACCTTGACACCAGCACAAGATTTTCTATTATCAAGGTTGTTCCGCTCTTTTATGCTGATATTTCTGGCAGCAGGTTTTTATAATCTGGCTGATGGGGAATCAGCCTTGTTTGATGAGGCAAAAGAGAAATTTGGTGTTGAAATTGACAGGATTCTAATCCCTTTTTTATCTACAATAATGCGGTTTGCTATTATTGTTTTGATTATTACAATTATAGCTGGAGAATGGGGTTTTGATGTCAACGCTTTTATTACTGGTCTTGGCTTGGGTGGCTTAGCTTTTGCTCTAGCAGCTAAAGATACTATTGGAAATATTTTTGGTGGCATAATTATTATCACTGATAAACCCTTTTCTATTGGAGATTGGATTTATACTCCTAGCGTAGAAGGTACTGTAGAAGATATCTCTTTTAGAAGTACTCGAGTCAGAACTTTTGCCCAGGCTTTAGTAACTGTTCCTAACTCAACACTGGCCAACCAACCGATAACAAACTGGACTAGGATGGGGAAACGTCGCATAACTTTTACCTTAGGGGTAACCTATACAACACCGCGAGATAAATTAGTAAAATGCTTGGAAAATATCAGGGATATGCTTAAAAATCACCCGGCAATACATCAAAAAACTATTTTTGTGCGTTTTGATCAGTTCAGCGAAAGTAGTTTAGATATTTTCTTATATTTTTTTACTCATACTACCAACTGGGACGAGTATCTGGAGGTGCGAGAGGATGTTAATTTAAAAATAATGGAGATACTGGAAAACGAAGGCGTATCTGCAGCTTTCCCCAGCAGAAGTATTTACTTTGAAAATTCTCTTGATGCACAGCCAGCACTTCCCGAGAAAACTCATTAACTGG
>CAZLTH010000187.1:0-4068 GCA_964562355.1 uncultured Syntrophomonadaceae bacterium
GTCCTTGACATAATACCACTGCCCCTTTTGCCTAGCTATACTTTGCCGTATACTTATCTCTAGTATAGGAGAGTTTAAATGAAATTTACAGGGTGATTTAGGGGTGATTTTTGCCTAATACCCCTGTTTTTAGCCAGTTTATTGCTTTTATTTGCTAATATTACCACTACTTTTTCAAATAATTCCCAAGATAATTTTTGTGATGATTCGAAAATATTTACGCTGCTAATTGAAAATTACTGCACAAAAAAAAGAACCTCCTATATAAAAATCCAAAATATAGGAGGTTGGTATTTGTCAATCGTGCCAAAAAAGAACCGTCCCCAGTGACATTCTTGACAGATTATCGTACGATAAGATATAATAATCGTACGAGGTGATTGAAAATGTCTAATAACAACTTAAAAAGAACCATCACAGCTACAGAATTAAAGATGAACCTAGGAAAGTATCTGGACTGCGCAATTGACAATCAGGAGATCGCAATTACCAAAAATGGCAAAAAGGCAGCTAGACTTGTGCCCTACATTACAGCTATTGAGCAATATTTCACAATTAAAGAAAAAGCGCTTGATTATCAATATGCTGGCAAAAAGGTGTCCTACGCAGAATTTATGGAAATCTATGAGCAAAGTGAAGAATTAAGAATAGAGTTTATCAATGGGGAGATCGTTCTTTTAGCATCACCGAGTACTATTCACCAGGAAATTTCAGGTAATCTTTATCTTATTTTTAGAGCTTTTTTGAAAGGCAGCAAGTGTAAAGTTTATTATGCACCATTTGATGTTCACTTTTACAAAAAAGATTTTAAAGAACCGGATGTGATGCAACCCGACCTCTTGGTTGCTTGCGATTTAGAAGATACCGTCAACGAAAAAGGACGCTATATGGGAACACCTTCTCTTGTTGTGGAAATCCTGTCTCCCGGGACAAGGTCAAAAGACATGGTAGATAAGTTGAATATTTATATGCTATCCGGCGTAAAGGAATTCTGGGTTATTGACCCCAAGAAAAAGATTGTTCTCGTCTATGGTTTCAAGGATTGTGAAATCGATGAATTTGCTACCTACAGGAGTGGGGATATTTTTCAATCCTACTTTTTTGCAGGATTTGAGGTCAGTGTTGATGAGATATTTTGAGGTAAATTTTAAATTGTATTTATCTTGCGGCATATTTTCCCCTCAATTTTTGAAAAACATCTTCAGCGTCTAGAAGTGGTTTCTCGGCTCTAATCTCTGCTTCTGCTTCGGCAAGTTTTTTATATAACTCTACCCTTGCCATTTCCCTTTCATAGGTTTCTATGCTCATTACAACCAAATCGCCATAACCATTTTTTGTAATAAATATGGGCTCTTTCTTTTGGTGACAAAGTTCCGAGATTTTGTTTGTATTTCTCAAGTCCTTTATTGGTCTAATTGCAGGCATAAATTATAGCAACTCCTTTCTTTCATAATTATGTCTTAATTATAACATAACTATGCCTACGACACAACCGCCAACAAAAACTTTAAACGGCTAGGCAGAACAAAACAACAAAAAAGGTTTTATCCAAAAAATCTGGGTAAATAATCACGATTAGCATCAAGCATAGCATCTAGGCATTTTTCAGCAGCAAGTCGATCTGGCACTACAGGATCAAGTAGCATTGCTTCCAGTGCGGCTTGACGATCACCCTCCATTGCAGCTTTAGAATTCAGATGATGTATCGCAGTCTGCAAATTACACCAACCTGCCAGTAAAGGAGATAATGCTCCTACTGATTCGCCACTAATTTGACCATTGTCCACCAGACCAGGAACTTCAACAATGCAGCTGGAAGGCAAATTGCTAATATAACCGTTATTGGGAAGATTGAAAGCAGCAAAGCGTTGCTTACGCTGATGAGTAAAAGTACATATAATATCAACGACAATCTCTCCTGACGGTTTCTTGATAAATTTATCAGGAGGGAGAACCCCTTCGACAAGCGATTGTACACGTTCGTTGATATCAGCAATGTACAGCTGGTAAAGCATAAAGAAATCTAATGGGTCTACATCAGGTGCCCATTTGCTTCGCCAAACGTGACCATTAGCCAAATACTCACCAACATGGCTATCGGTGGTCACGCACAGATAACCTGTTTGCCGCAACAGGTCAGCTACTAACAACCGCACAGGGTTTGCTTTTTTCGCAGCCATCTCTCGCACTGCCGGGTAAAGGTCTTTTCCTGTTTCCATGTCTTGAATCTTAAGATACCAAGTGAAATGATTGAGGCCTGCGGCCACCACATGGATACGTTTTTCAGGAATTTCAAGAAGTGAAGAGAGGTAGGCCTGTCCATCTGCAATTTCATGACAACAGCCGATAAATTTAACATCAGTATAGTCACGCACAGCCTGGAGGATACGACTCATTGGATTCGACAGATTAAGAACCAAGGCATCAGGACAAAACTTCTCCACATCCTGGCAGATCTCCACTATCGGCGGAATCTGTCGCAGGGCATGAAAAAGCCCAGCTGGTCCGCCATTTTCTCCGAGTGCCTGCATGATACCAAAATCTTTGGGAATACTTCTATCCAGCTCCCACAATGGAAACCGGTTAATTTCAACACTTATAATAACAACGTCCGCCCCCGAAAGTGCACTTATTCTGTCAGTAGTCCTTTCAAGTTGGTATGCCGCACCACTAGCCTCTAGCAAGCGTTTTCCAAGTTTATAGGTAACTTCCAACTTCTTCTCATCCACATCTACTAGTACAATTGTACTTCCGAAAAGCTCTTGGCAACGAATAAAATCAGTTATTAGCAAAGGTGTAAATTGCGTACTACCCCCTCCCAAAAATACAATTTTATTGTTTACTATACTCTTCATTGCTTTCCCTCCTGAAATATATTTTGTAATCAATTTTTATACCTCTACATTGATCTCAATCCCTCCAAGGGAATTAATCGTATTTCCATTGATCTTCAGGTTCTCCGGCAAGAGCCAAAGCTAAAGCGCCATACATCCCTGCTTTATCTTTGAGAGCCGAGGTAGTTACCATAACATTCTCTCGGGAAACCTGCAGAGCATGTTTATCTATCTTTTCCCTGACCAGTCGCAAAACCTTTTCTCCCGCTAGGCTGACACCGCCGCCGATAACTAGCAAAGCAGGGTTAAAAATATTGACATAGCTGGCGAGCCCTACACCCAGCCAGCCCATAGAGCGCTCAAAAGCTTGTCTTGCAGCACGATCGCCCCTGTCATAAGCCTGGGACACCATCTTGGCGGTAACTTTACCATCATTTTTTGCCGCCAGTTCGTGCAGCAAAGAAGCCTCATCTTTTGAGGCTTCCAGCTGGCCTTCCCTAGCCAGTGCCGTGGCAGAGGCAAGGGTTTCCAAACATCCCTGTCCACCACAGGTGCAAGGGAGACCTGCTGGTAGCATGACCATATGTCCAAGCTCGCCGGCAATCCCCGAAGAACCACGTGGCACTTTACCGTCAATATATATACCAGCGCCAATACCAGTGCCCACAGCAACATATATAAAATTACGGTAGCCACGAGCAGCACCATAGTGCAGCTCTCCTAAAGCAGCTACCTGGGCATCATTATCCAGATAGACGGGGATTCCTTTTAACTTTTTCTGAAAGTAATCGATTACAGGAACCTGATACCAGTTGATATTACCTGAAAAGACGCAGATGCCTTTTTCCAAGTCGTGCATACCCGGCACTCCTAGGCCTAACGCCTGCAGTTCCCGCCCTTTGGAGAGTTTAGCCACCAACTCCAGCAGTGCTTTCAAGATAGCTATTCCTCCCTCTTGCGGGGTAGGAATAGCCTCGGCAGCAAGTATCTCGCCACTCAAAGTCGCAACTGCTCCAACAGCACTAGTACCTCCTAAATCTATACCAATCACACATTTTGCCACTGTTTTCCCTTCCTTCATAAAACACCTACTTCTTATGCTACCAAAGACAACTAATTTGCATTTTACCAGTTACCAATATTATATAGCACATTGAAAAACCGTGAACCGTGAACCTCGAACCTCGAACCTCGTCCCTCGAACCCGTAACCTTCGTAACTCCTGTAAACTGTA
>CAZLTH010000188.1:0-4054 GCA_964562355.1 uncultured Syntrophomonadaceae bacterium
GCATAATGTTTGGCAGCCAGATCTGTGGTAATATGCATCAATTTTAACCCTATCAGTTGAAAGCCTCTTTCTTCAAAACGGGTTATTATTTTGCCTGTTAGTTTGCGCTGCACACCATCAGGTTTAACCATAACAAAGGTACGTTGCATAAATTTATCTCCTCTCGCTTTTGTTAATAAGTGGTTAAAGGATTATTATCTGCAATAATACGGCTCCCATTGTCACGAATTTTACGTATGTCTTTGGGAACAGCAAAGATGCCGGTATGTGTTTCGCCATCATAATACTTCAAACCGTCAATATGCCTCTTTTTTAATATATCATCAACAGCAGCAGCTTTTAAACTTAAAGGATCTCTACCTTGTGAAGCGATAATGAATCCCCAGTTTACATCGTATGATGGGATAAAGGAGGCATAAGACCTTACCTTGGAAAAAGATGTTTTCAAAGTATTATAAACAGCGCTATGACATTCCAGAAGCCTGTGATTAAAAGAACCTGCTTGTAAAGCTAGTATAGACTGCTCAGACATTTTGTCCATCAATACTTGAAAAAACTCTTTTGTAAAAAGTAAATAAGAGGGTCCATCATCTAATGGCTCGGTTAAATCCATAAAGATAATATCCCACTTTTCCTGTGTATTATTAACAAACTCCCTAGCATCCATAAAAACTGTTTCTACGCGAGAATCTTCAAATGCACCTGCACTCCAAACAGGCAAGTATTTCCGGCAAATCTCAACAACTTCCTTGTCAAGATCGACCATTACTACTTTTTCCACACTAGGATGCTTAACGATTTCTCTTAAAACTGCACCTTCCCCACCGCCAAGAACCAAGATTTTTTTAGGATTGTCATGCAAAACCATAGCCGGGTGAATAAGGGTTTCGTGATAAATATATTCATCATGTTCCGCAGACTGTATCTTTCCATCTAAAACAAGGCAGCGACCGTAAAAATCTGTTTCTATTATTTCCACGGACTGGTAACGGGTTTGTCCACTATAGATATATCGATTTATGCCATGCATGTGTGCCTGGGTAGGATGAGTAAACTCTATGAACCATTTCCATGCAGGTGCTTTCATTAAAAAAGTACCTCCTACAAATTCTCTGCCGGTTTATGAGAAACAGCAGAATCAAAAATGCCGCGTTTAATCTCTCTACCAGTCATATTTTGGGCGAATAAATGCTTTTTAATATAATTACAAGAAACCCAAGGATCTACAGTATCACCACAGGTAAAAACATCAACAGCAGCATAACCTAGCTCAGGCCAAGTGTGAATCGTCAGATGTGATTCAGAAATAACGACCACACCGCTGACTCCTTGAGGGCTGAATTGATGGAAAGCCACTTCTCTAACTTCTGCTCCTGCTTCCAAAGCAGACTTAACCATAATGTTCTCTACCATTTTTATATCATTTAAAAGGTGTGGGGGGCAATCATAGAGTTCAGCCAAAACATGACGACCTAAAGCGTGCACTGACCTTCCTCCTCTCAGAGAATCAAAATACCAAATTAAATTCTAACAAATTTAAGAGAAATGTCAATGGTTATTTTCAAATGTTATGGTTTTATTTTTGCTTTGGCATAGGTGCGGCTCACTTCTTGAATTTCCACCTCTACTGTTTCTCCTACATGGGATCCTCCGGCATGAACATCCAGCACAAAACCGTTTATCCTGGCAATCCCATCATAGGGGTTATTAACATGAGGTTCTGCGATTTCTACCTGGTAAGTCTTCCCTTTCTCCACAGGATAGGCATATTTTTCTACCTCTTTCAATTTGCCCAGCATCAAGACCTCGGATTTTTCTATATGAATACTGTCTGAACCACGCATGAAAATATTTTTACCTGTATCCTCCTCCATTTTTTTCAGGTAAAGACCGCTGCTGCCAATAAGAAGAGCAGCTACATTAGTATGAACCTCTATGAGGATAGCTTCTGTATCTTCTTGTTCCAAGATATTTTTTATTTCTTTTTCTATGCGAGAAGCAGCTACTGCCGCCGTCAAAACTTTCCCTTTTCCTCCACAGTACGGACACTCCTGCTGTAAAAAATCATCAATTCCCTGCCTGACCTTCTTACGAGTCATCTCCACCAGACCCAAAGATGTAAAACCTAAAACGTGCGCTCTTGTCCGGTCTTCCTTGAGCTTATCTTTAAGCACTTTAATAACCTGCTGGCAATGATCCTCTTTGGTCATGTCAATAAAATCAATGATGATAATCCCGCCTATATCCCTCAAGCGAACCTGACGAATAACTTCTTCTGCTGCTTCTAGGTTAGTTTTTATAATAGTATCTGCCAAAGTTTTTTTACCGGTATATTTGCCAGTATTTACATCTATAACTGTCAAAGCTTCCGTTCGGTCTATAATCAAATAGCCACCGCATTGTAGCCAGACTTTGCGTGAAAGAGATTTCTCGATTTCCTTTTCGACACCATAAACTTCAAAAATTGGTCTCTTACCTTGATGAAGGAATACTTTATTTTTGAGAGCAGGCGCAACGTAACCCAGTGCTTCCATTGTTCTGGTAAATTCATGAGGAGTATCGACAACAAACCTGGAAATATCTTCCGTGAAAAGGTCTCTAATAATACGACAGGTTAAATCCAGATCGTGGTGCAAAAGTGAAGGAGCTTCGTGCTGATGATACTTTTCCTGCATACGGGACCACAGTCTTAACAGAAATTTTAGATCCTGCTGTAAAGTCTTTTTGTCCTTATCTTCTGCCGCAGTTCGTATAATTACACCCATAGAATCAGGCGTTATTTCTGTAGCAATACTTTTCAGTCTATCTCTTTCTTTTTGTCTTTCAATACGGCGAGAAACAGCAATCTGGTCAACGGTAGGCATAAGAACCATGTAGCGCCCAGGAATAGTAATTTGCCTAGTTAAGCGAGCTCCTTTACTGCCAAAAGGCTCTTTCATCACCTGCACTAAAAGCTCTTCTTTACGTCGTAACAAACGACCAATAATAGGTTTTCTCCCAGAAATTTTACCTGTCAGGGCATCGTCTAAATAGAGAAAAGCATTGCGTTCTAAGCCAATATTAAGAAATGCAGCCTGCATTCCCGGCAGAACATTTTCGACAACTCCTTTGTATATATTTCCCACAATCCTCTGGTACACTGGTCTCTCTAGGTATATTTCCACTAAGCGACTGTCTTCCAAAACTGCCACTCGGGTTTCTTTATTGTCGCAATTAACAATTATTTCCTTTTGCACGCATTTTACCTTCCTCTCTTATAACCTCAAAAGGCGTCCATAACTTTTCTTCCTGCTTGATAAAAAGTTCCTGGCGCAGGATACAGCTTTCTCCTTTTATCTCCATCGCTGCTAAAATTTCTGTCGGGTGCACAGAACCCTGACTGCCTATCTTTAAAAGCATTTCTAATAATATCAGCTGGTTCTGTGTCTTGCCCTCTGTCTCTTCCTTTATTCGCAAACTGTAAATATACGGCTTAATATCTCTCTCAACTAAGCCTTTTTTTGTTCTTTTTATTCCTGTAAGCTGTGGAGCCTCCAGGATGAAAGATACTCTTTCTTTAATTGTTCCCTGTTCTGTAGAGAAAATTTCTATCACATAAAGGCCCACATTAACAACAGACATCAAAGATCTTTGTTTTTCAGAAATTTCTTGACCCTCTATTATCTGTATCCCTGCCGGTAATACTTCATTCAAAGAAGCAGTGATTACAGCAATAGTTTCTCGTACCTCTAAGCTCAGGTCCAGATACTCTCCTATACTGGCAATGCCAACAGAAAGAGGGGCAGCAAAAGCAAGACGCGGTTGAGGGTTGAATCCCTGTGTATAAGCCATAGGAATTCTTGCCCGCCGTAACGCCCGGATAAAAGTTCTCACCAAATCCAAGTGAGAAAGAAAGCGACAATTTGCTTCTTTGGTATATTTTAATCTTACTCTCAATGCTTCACGCCTCCAGTGACTGAGTGACTAAGTCAGGTTGTAGCACGGTAAACTAAGATTTGAATGTAGATCAAGAGTCCGCTAGACTCCTTTTAATCTCTTAATCTCTTAATCTCTT
>CAZLTH010000189.1:0-4051 GCA_964562355.1 uncultured Syntrophomonadaceae bacterium
TAACAATCTTTTCTATCAAGACAACAACCTTCTTTTATTTAGAATTTATGTAACTACTCACGCCCATATTGTCATTTCGACCTAAAGGAGAAATCTTAACGTGAACAAGAAGGTTTCTCCCTTCGGTCGAAATGACATGGCAGCATGAATCATGACACATTAGCGTGAACGGTTATATATGTACTATAAAAACCTTAATCTCTTAGGCTGAATAGTTACGAATTTGCTTTTTCCAGAATACCTCGCCCGATCCCTAAAACGCGGCTCAATTGCCTGTTACTAACTTGCGTCATTTCTTTTATTTCCCTCAACATCTTATTTCTTTCTTCCTTATCTACTTCGCCCAGCTTTTCTATATCTATATTTGATGATATCGTATCTCTCAGATCATCATCTGTATATCTCTTTTTATAATTATACTCCAAACACACATCATCATTGTCGTTTTTTACCTGCATAAAATTTACAAAACCGCTCTTGCCAGATAATAATTCCAGTGTGAAATCTCTATCTATTACTTCGACCTTGCCACTGCTTACATACTCGCGATAACTGCTCCATCTATAATCAGCTACACTCTTAACTGTGCCCGTTTCAACAGGGTTTTGATGTATATGTCGTAATACAGTCAAAAAATATTTTTCATCTTCTATCGGTTCACTTGTAAACCTATTTTGAAACAGGTGACCCATACGACCATACCTGTAATTATAATATTGGGCATACCCTACCGCAATCCTCCGCACTATATCGCCAACTTTTTCATTGTCTTCCTTCAATAAAACATGAGCATGATTTTTCATCAGACAATAGCCATATAGATAACAGTTGCTCTTTTCTTTCGCTTTCCTTATGTATTCAATAAATTCAATATAATCAACGTCGCTTAAAAATAACTCCCTTTCATCAATACCTCGCAGCATAATATGATACATCCCTATGCTACTTCTTTTCCTTTCTCCTCTAGGCATTTTTATCGCCAACCTCCCTACTTAATCATTTCAACCATTGTTAGAAGCATTATAACACATTTTTCATTCAACAGCAATGGCAACCAAAACGTCCCCGCAACGTGCACTAATCACCCCTGCTACCAACGAAGGCTCCCACCGTATTGCGTTCCAAAGAAGAACCGTCCCCAGTGGTTTTTACCCTCTGGTTAATTCAAAAAAGTTACATACCAGCGAATTAACTCTGCTCCCCGCAAGATAACCGCTAAAATACCCAAGCACAAAAATGGTCCGAAGGGTATTGGGTCTTTTCTTTTTTTTATTTTTAGCAGAATTAGTCCCAGCCCCACTACCCCTCCAACCAAAACACTTATAAAAAGAGCTAACCCGGTCAGAACAGGACCTAGGTAAAAACCAGCTGCTAGCAACAACTTGATATCGCCGCCACCCATACCTCCCCCGGAAAGTACGGTCACCAGCAGAAGAAAACCACCGCCCAGCACCGCACCCCCTAGAGCCTCTCCCCAGGAAATTTGCGGCTCAAAAATCTGCCAGGCAAACCCCCAAAGAAAAACAAAAAGCACCAGTCTGTTTGGAATAATCATATGATCTAAATCAATGAAAGAAACAACAACCAAAACGGAAAACAGTACCAAGTACTTTAGTAACACCATATCGAAGCCTGTAATACTAAATGCCAACACAAAAAGAATTCCCGTCAATCCCTCTACCAGAAGGTAACGAGGGCTGATCTTTACACCACAATACCTGCACTTGCCCTTTTGCCAAAGATAGCTGAAAATCGGCACCAAATCCTTAGCCTTGAGCCTTTGGTCACACTGTGGACAGTGGGAAGGCGGTCGTACCACCGACTCCCCCCGGGGGAAACGGTAAATGCAGACATTTAAAAATGATCCGATTAGTAGTCCTAAAATAAAAAAGCAAAATAGCATAAGTTTCTACCTCTGTTATGTTTTCGTTCGATTTGAATTATAACATAAGTTGCCTTGTCTTTACAAAATTTTAAAAAAGCACTCCGGGGTCAGCCCTTGACTTGAGACAAATTACTTTTACTAATGGAAGAATACTGTTGAGCTGTGTCCCTTGTCAAGGGCTGACCCCGGCCTCCTTTGCTTATCGACAAATACTAGTTTATGGCCTATACCAGTATAACTAGATCAATCTTCCTCCGGACTCTCGTAATATCTATAGAAGCTACCGTCTTTATAGCCATATTTAAAATCTATTGTTTCAATTGATGCTGAAAATTCCTCATCATACCATTCATCAATGTTTTCAGTTAAGCCTTCGATATATCCCACCAAAAAGCTTGTTAGCGTTATCATTTCTGGCCAATCTAATTCTTTTTCAAACGGTTTAGTAAAAAAACCTAATTTGTCTCTGAATTTGTCTCTTTCGCTTTCTTCTATCATTTTGTAAAACACAAACTCTACACAAGTTTTCCAATCTCTGATTTTCAGAAGATATCTGAATTCCTCATTTGATTTATTAATCTTTATCAGTATTAAAAAATGAAAGGCAAACGTCCCCTTATGCCCATCTAGAATTGGTCTAATTTTATTTTTAGACATTATACTTAAAGCTACATAAATCTTACCTAGTTCAACATTTGATGATAACTTATTTAACATTGAATGTTGATGATATGCGTACAAAGATTGTTCTTCATAATTATTATCTATCGGAATAAGCCTTATTTCTTCTAAATAATGTAGTTGTTCATTTTTTACCGGAATAATTATGCATGTTTTGTCCTCGAAAGACTCTTTTTTGATTACATCTAAATGTTCCATCACCTCCTCTTCGCTTAATTCCATAATTTCTGAAATGTCTTCTGTCGTTAACCCCAATAAAAACATCCTTTGTATTTGAGACTTATCCATTGATATAGAGTCATCCAAACTAATCCTCTCCCTATACACTTGTGCTAGCAAAGCAACCATCCCTGCACAGCCATGACCATTTCATTTCACTTCATTTCAATTTAATTCACCATTCTGCTCAAAATATCCTGCTATCTGCCCTTTTTTTTACTTTTGCTAACCACCACAGAATACAACAAAAAAATTACAACATTTTATTTGGCTATGATATACTAAGGAGTGACTAAAAAATAATCTCCACATTTTAGCCGTGCCTGTCACCCTGAGCCCATTCGAATGGGTCTCTTGTCACCTCAAAACTAATAAAAATATTTACGAGTGTATTTCTATGTGTTTTTATACAAGTTGTTTTTTAATCATTACTAAGCAGCAAGAAAGAAGATGGTAAAGTCAGGAAAGTCCTGACCACTACAAAAAAATCAGAGCAGCTCATAGACCCAATCAACCCTCGGGAGGTAAAAGAAATGATGACCGACACAGAGATAACCATAAAAGAGATGCAAAAACAAGCCAGAAGGCAAGGAAAAGAAAAGGGCACAAGCGAAAGCGAACTGAGAAGAGGACTAAAAGACATAAAAAAAGTAATAGGAGAAGGCGAACTAAGGCTAGCCAAAAAACTGCTAGCAAAAGGTATGAACATAGAAAAAGTCGTAAAACTAACCGAACTGCCTAAAAAAGAAATCAAAAAGTTAATGCCACAATAAAGGATGACTCTTTAAAAACTGAGGAAAACTGCTGCGCCACTTACTGCAGCAATAACAAGAATCACGAAATTTAGAAATAAAAAGACGGTGGCAAAAGATTGATTCCCCATAGCACGACTGCGACTTCCTTCTTCTGGAGAATCAAAAATTTTGCGACTTTGGTTATAAAACAAACATCTAAAAGGGCTCAGATAGCGATGGATAGGCGCTATTTGAACCCTTTAAACATGCAAAACTTCCGATTGATCCCTTAAAGAACCGTCCCCTGTGGTTCTATTCTGCCAATTGTTCTATCACTCTTTTGGATAAACCGGTTACTTGCTGAATAAGGGATGCGCTTAAACCGGATTTTAGCATATTCCGAGCTGTTTTTACTACGCCTATCTCAATGCCTTCTTCCCTACCTTCTTCCCTACCTTCTTCCCTACCTTCTTCTCTCCCCCTAGCTTCCCCCCTAGCCTCAGCTCCCTTAAGCGAAGACTCTCGCTCCATC
>CAZLTH010000190.1:0-4012 GCA_964562355.1 uncultured Syntrophomonadaceae bacterium
TAGAATTTATACCCTCAGTCCCTGAATTTCCTCATCGGACATTGGACTGACGGTTAAGGATTGGACTTCCGTGCCCGGCAATCTCCAGTAATCTACTTTAATGCTCTCTTCCTCCTTCCCCTTGCTGTAACGGGCGGTGAGGGCACTGGCCTTGGATATGCTCTCACTATTGAGTTCGCCCCGGGCGATGGTAACCGGGCCTGGGAAGTCAGCTACCTGAAAGCAGAAATCTCCTGGCCGGGCTAAGGCAAGGAGTTTATCGTTCTCCCCCTCATTTCTTCCCACTATTAATTTAGTCTGGGGGGAGAGACGGAAATGCCTTCCCAATTTGAGAAGGTGAACATCATTGAGGCCTGCTTCACTGTGCTTAAAAAGATCCTTCAGGCGAGAGGCGAATCCTGAGTCGGTTAGAAGACATCCTCCGGCCGGACAGGGATATTCAGTCAATCCAAACTGAGTTGCTAACTGCATCTGTGGCTTTCGGGAACGTCCCTTGATGGCCAGCAATCTCTCTCTATCCACCCACCCTTCCTTCTCCGGGATGGTTGCTTCCAACAATTTAGCGGAAAGAGGTCGTAGAATCAAACCTCCCAGTTTAGAATCTCTCTCGATAATCCTGAGAGCATCCCGGCGCTGGGACATTGGCCTTTCTCCCAAGACCTCGCCAGTGATGAGAAATGATGCTCCAATCTTCCTCATATATTCTCCTGCTTTCTTGAACATGAAGATGCGGCAGTCAATACAGGGATTGATATTCTTACCATAGCCATAACGTGGATGTTTGACCAGGTCCAAATACTCCCGGGAGACATTGAAGACTTTGAGGGGGATACCAAGCTTCTCGGAGGCTTTCTTTGCCTCAAGGCGGCAAGAACTCCGCGAGGTGCAGGTGCAGAATATGGTTAGAAAGTTCACTGCTTCCACCTCCACCGCCTGCTCTAAGATGAGTTTCACGGCCAGGGTGCTATCCAATCCACCGCTCAGTAAAGCTACTGCTTTTCTCAAAACCTATTTTCCTCAAAGTGTTCATATCCCTTTGATTTTAGGGGATGAGATTTTCGCTCCTTATCAATTAGTGATAATTTCCCTTTCTGGTCAGTTATTTCTCCAATTACGGTCAGAGAAACATCCATTTCTGAGGTGAGCTCAGGAACTCTCTGAGCAGTAAACAGCAGTTCGTAATCTTCCCCTCCCTCCAGAGCCAGTCTGACAAAGTCCTCGCCTAACTGCTCAGACATCTGCCGGGTTTTCTCCGAGACAGGGATCTTCTCGAGCCAGATCTTCGCTCCTACCTGACTGGACTCACAAATGCGCCCGAGGTCACTGGCTAAACCGTCACTTATGTCTATCATTGAAGTAGGCCAAAGTCTCTTGACGATAGCTCTTCCCTCTTCCACCCGGGGCTGGGGAGAAAGATGCTTCCCTGCCAGGCGGTGAGCAGCCGAGCCTCCCAAATCTCCGGTCACCAAGACCTTATCTCCAGCCTTCGCACCAGAGCGAAGGGCAAGATATTCTTCCTCCACCTCACCCAGAAGAGAGATATTAACTATGAGTTGAGGTGAGCTTACCGTATCTCCTCCCACAATGTTTACCTTGAATTTATCGGATAAGTCCTTTATCCCCTGATAGAGGCTATCTACGAAATCAACCGAAGTCTGAGAAGGTAGTCCAATGGAGACCAGTCCATGTTCAGGAACTCCCCCCATGGCGGCTATATCGCTTAAGTTTACCGCCAGGGCCTTCCAGCCAATCTGGTAGGCGCTAAGGGCAGGGCGGGTGAAATGGACATCCTCTATGAGACTATCGGTGGTGAAGAGAGTTAATTTAGGCCCATCGACTTTAATTACGGCCGCATCGTCTCCAATGCCGGCTACTACCTGAGCATCATTGATGGAAATCGTCTCCGCTAATCGTTTAATGAGACCAAATTCACCTAAATCTTTTAGCTTCATAATTTGAAAGCTAAAGCGAAATCGAAAAATCTGAGAAGGCTTTTTTGCCTACGGCACTACCTTTGGCACTGCCTTTGGCTGTGTGCTTTGCGGTGCTTCGCGGTGTTTCACCGTATACTTTCCTATACTGAGATAAACATCGACTGTCAAAATAAAACAGAGCGAGGCCCAAATCCCTGGCTGTAGTCGCTACAGCGGACAATAGAGACCTTTATCATTGATGCTCCTTGAACAGGTCCAGGAATCTATCTTCATACAGTTTATACAGTTCCCATCTATCCAGTTCCTCCTTCAGCAGGTAGGCCTTTTTCCTGTCCACCTTAGCTTGCTGGAATAGCTTCTCTATCTTCTTCATTACATAGTCGGGCACCTTCTCTTTCTCTAAGTCAACTATTTCCCCTTCCTTCTCCATCAATGGGAAAATTTCTTTTATCCTTTCCTCAATCATAGCCATCTTCCCATCCATCTCCTTAATGGCTAAATCTAGTTCCCCCATATCCACTCTGACATTCAACATCCTCCCCAAAACCTCAACTATGGCCCGGGAAGCCTTTGGATTGGGGAAATTTATGGCATAGCTGGGAAGAGTGGCCAGCAGACAGCCTGCTTCAATTCCTCTCTTCTCAGCAAATCCCAGAAGCAACCCATTTAAACCAGATATTTGGCCTCCCTCCATTATCCTCACCCGGTAATGGGCGAGAAGATTTCTCAAAGACTTCTGGTTGGCCACTCCGTAGACCCGAGGTGCTTCTCTGTAACTCATGGGAACAGGGAAAGCAGCTGCCGTATAGATTCTTCGGACCTTAAATTCCCGAGCTAAGTCCAAAATCTCATCCATTAAGATGGTGCCTGCCTTTCCCCCCAGCTGAGCTTCGCTCTCAAAGATGACTAAGTCCGGATGCTTTGTATAGTAAAATAGATTCCTTGGTAACTGGGGCAGCTTGGCCAGGCCACCCTCAATTACAACAGCGTCGGGGGTGGAGAATTCGCTTATGTCTATCTCAGCGAAGTTTATGGCCTCCATCTTCTTTCTCAGATAATCTAATGCCGCCAGGGCCACATTACCCATTCCCGGCCATCCGGCCAGCATAACCGGGTCCTTAACGTTTATCCTTCGATAAATCTTTATATTCCGCATCTCAGCTTACCTATACTTGACTCATTAAAAGACTTTATTTCTAACGGGTCTTGCTGAATTTACCCCGCATGTAATATTCTTATCACATATTGGGATGCAAATCAAGGGTTTTGTTTGCATTTTTCTCATTTGGAGATTGGTGAAAAAGTAAGGAATCTGGCCTGACTTAATCGCCTACGGCATTTTCAGGAAATGAATTTTGATGATCAAATGAAATGAATTTTGAGTTGACAAATATCTTGAGAAGTGTTAAAAGGGTAACTGAAAAGAGATGGCGGCGTAGCCAAGTGGGCTAAGGCAGCGGTCTGCAAAACCTAACTGACCACTTTCGTAAGTTATTGAACAGTAAGGCAAGTAACGCTATTGTAAGCACTTAGTAGCAATTTTTAATCTATGCCAATCTGTCTCAATTTGCCCTGTTTTGGCTGTCTCATGGACACAATATGGACACAAATTTTTAATTGCTGGAGGTGAGGTAAATGGCAAGTAAGAAGGAAGGAGTAGAACAGATAAAAAAGAGATACCCCAACCAGTGGTTGCTCATTACCGACTATGAGACGGATGAATCAACCATGGTCAAAAAAGGGAGACTGGTAGCTCATAGTAAGTGCCGTGATGATATTCACAACAAATTGTCTCAATATGGCGGGAACATATGCATCCAGTATTCTGGTAAATTGGCCAAGGATGCGGGAGTGGTGTTTTAGTGACTCTAACCAAATTTGACCCTTAAGGCAGCATAATATCGGTTGATATGGAGGTTTCCGGTTCCGACGGCAGCAGAAACCTACTGCTCCCCGTTGCTCTGGACACGGGAGCTACATTAACTGTCGTGTCTTGGGACATAGCTATTGGCTTGGGATATGACCCAGCTAATCCAGAAAGAATACAGCGTATATTTGTGACTCTTAAGTTTTTCTAA
>CAZLTH010000191.1:0-3993 GCA_964562355.1 uncultured Syntrophomonadaceae bacterium
AAGACAAAGAGATAAAGAGACGAAAAGGGGTCATGGGGTTACGGGGTTTTTCTTACCCTCTCAACCTCTTAACCTCGTTCCCCTCGTTCCCCTCTTAACCTCTTAACCTCTTAACTTCATAATTACAAGCAACCCCTAAACCCAGCAACACCCAGAAAACAGGCGCCACCGAAACCACACTATCATTAAAAATTGCTGCTACTGCGTACCCACAAAACGCCGCAAATATTGCCAAACCCGTTCTGGCAAAAAGATTACTATAATCTTGCCTGTTAAAATACAAAGCAAGGCTTTGCGCTGTATACAGACCAAATAAACTCAGTAAAGCTAAGAGCGAAATTACCCCCGTATTGATTCCCACCTGCAGGTACATATTATGAGGCTTATCTACCACCTTCCCCATATTACGAAGCCAATTCGCTTTGCCAATATAGTCATGCTGTGGAAAATAAATAGCAAAAGTATCCGGTCCATGACCTATAAAAAAAGTGTCTTTTAATAAAGGAATTGAGCGCGACCAGATGTAACCACGAGAAGAGCCGGCTGCTTCCATTCCTGTAAAACCCCAACTGGGAATCGGTTCCAAAATTACTGGCTGGCCTCGGTGGTTTATAAAATAAATTATCCCTTCCGCTGTTAATTGAAAATTCTTAGTAACCCTGCCCGTTTGCGCTCTGAGCACATTATTCTCTAGAAAAGTAAAGTTAAAATTGGCATACCTTTCATTATCAAAAGTGATTTGCCCGGACGTCTGGTCCAAAGCATACCCTACCCTTTCCCCTTCACTATCTACAAACAGAAGGTTCTGCTCTGCTAGATAAAAAGTAATACTGTTCCCATAGGTAGTGATAGTAACTTTCTCCCCATCCATGACAACCTCCTGCGGACGGTTAGGGTCAGCAGCCCCGGTAGCTAAAAGCCTGTCCCAGTCCAGCAGGGTACGGGCCCTGTTTGCAAAACGCCCCTCCGAAACAGTATTCAGAGCAACCAGCAAAAGAGCTATACCCAGCAAACTAGCTAAAAAATAATGCCAGTTCCTGAACAGTTGTCGCCGCAAAATAATAAGCAACACCAAAAAAGTAACCGCGGCTGCCAGTATCCCGGCCCGTGAATTGCTACCAATCAAGTTAAGAAACATCAAAGCACTGAATAGACCTAAGCTCAGCTTTACCTTTTTGCTTTTGCTGAAAATAAAAGTAATCGCAGAAACAGCTAAAAGCATAGCCATATAGCTACCCACAAAGTTGGTATTGTACAGGGTGCTATAGATAGTATACGCACCGAAGTGAAAAGCAAGCTGTTCTTTCAGATGATGGTACTCTGCCGGCAAAATCAAACTCCTGCCAAAATCAGTTCTGAAAAAATCATGCCCTATGTACTGGAAAACACCTATTACCCCGATAATCACTGCTGAAGCAAACAATGCCCCCAGAATTATTTTTACATGTTTTTTCTCCGACACTAGATTAACAGTAGCAAACATCAAAACAAGATACGACAGGAGCACCCACATACCTTCATAGCGGTCAGGAAATCCAGACGAGGCCACGGCGCGGTGCTCTGCAAAAATAGTAGAAACCAGAATAAAGAAGGCATAAACAGCCAACGGTATGTAGAGATTAGTTGGTTTAAAAGTCAACTTTTCTTGGTAAAAACCTCTTACCAGCAGCACCAAAAAAGCAAGAACTGCCGCCACGATAGTCCAGATACCTTTATAGTAAGAAAAAAAGTCCATATTCTGTTTTTCACCCGTCCAGAATTCAAAGGCAGCCCCCTCCAAGGGGATAACTCGCATATAGACAATTAAAGGAACCACAGCAACCGCCAGCATAAGAGGGATTAAATAATACCATTCTGTCGTTGGCGTGCTTGTTTTTGGTTTAGCGACGGCTTTCCTTTCCTTTTTCGTCAGTTTAGGCTCTCTCCCCACCTTCTGCTGCCCTTTATGCTTACCTTTTTTGTTCTTCTGCTCCGATTTATGATTATCTTCTTGTGACTGCTTGCGTTTTATTTTGTTCTCACCCAATTCTATTCCCTCCCCTTGATTTACATTAGCAACCTCTTCTCATCTCTTTGTAGTTGTAATCATCAGCAAACTTAATTTTACCCTGTAATTCAGCATCAAGCAAAATATTTGTCTGCCTTTTATACGCCTCACTGCACACATTATCTGGTTTCTATAGGTTCCTTTCTGTAAGACGACCATCAACGAACTTGTGAAGGACACTGGATATTAAAGTTTGATAGGGAAGACCTTCTTGAAGTGCTCTTTTTTTGATGCTTACAAGATCTTTTTCAGAAATTCGAATGTTAATCCTTTTGTCTTTTCGGAAAGTGGTCTTGGCGTATTCTTGGTACTGCTTTGCCTCTTCCCTAAAGTTGGGGATAGTCCTCCATTCTCCACGTTCAACCGAATCAAGTAGTTCTTTTTCTTCTTTGCTAAGTTCCATTCTTTTTACCTCCCAAGTACTTTTTCATCATCTTCCGGCTAGGAATTATGGTCTTCAGGAAGATACATTCTTCCGCCTCAACTAAAGGCACCAGATAGACATAATCATCAATGTTGATAATGAAGATTCTCTGGTTCGGATACTTCTGACGGTTTGGGTGCTCTATTATATCCAATAATCCACCATACATCAGGCAAAAAACAGATTCTTCAAAGGTTATGTGTCGTTCCATGCTGAGCTCTTTATTTTTCTCAACGTCCCACGTAAAGTATTTCATATCATAAATATATCACAATGTGTGCTTATTGTCAACAGATAGCCGGCATGATTTCTCCTGGCGGTTACTGTTTTTATTGACAGCTGAGGTTTAGGCTAGGGTGGTATTCTTTTGCAGTGGGCAAGGGTGGTTTTTTGCAGGTTAATTATAAAACAAACATCTAAAAGGGCTCAAATAGCGATGGATAGGCGCTATTTGAGCCCTTTTAACGTGCAAAACTTCCGATTAATCCCTCTAAGAACTGTCCCTTTGGTCTGCTCACCAAACCCACTTTCCCTCTAAATCATAATTCTTTTGCTAATCGTTTTATTTCTGTTTCAGAAAGACCTGTTACTTGCTGAATAAGTGATTCATTTAAATCTGTTTTTAGCATGTTTAAAACTATTTCTCTTTGCTTTTCAGTTGCGCCTTCTTCTCTGCCTTCTTCTCTGTACACCGCCGCCAAATTGGATTTACTCCATGTTAATCCCATATCTTCATCTCCCCTTTCTAATATGGTATTTAATTCTGCCGCAAACTTCAGTCCTTGTTCTTTGGGTAAACTTAGTATGCCGTCAATAAATATAAACATGTCTTCTATTTTCTTCCTGCTCTGTTTTTGCTCTAGTAATAACCTGCTCAAGCTGACTTTAAATTTGTACCGGATATCCATATCTTTCTTGCTTTTGATTGCATATAACCCTGCCAGTACTGCCATCGCAAAAATATTCCTTGATTTTTTTAGTTCTGTTTCCTTTTGTTCCAATATTTTATAGGTGCGGTATCTGTAGGTTAATTCGGTATCTAAAAATTTATATTGATACTCGTTAGGCTGGTAACTTTTGTGTTCGTCTGAAAATATGGCTATGGTAAATATTTGTTTTTGATATTTATCATAGGCACGGTAAAAGTATTTAAACATACGCTCAGCAAATTCTATTTCCCGATATCCTTGTACTTCTATGTGTACCAGTATCCATTTTTCTTCACCATTTTTTAGGTGCACTTGCACCAGCTTATCCAAGCGTTTCTTTTGGCTTTCAGGGAAAAGTTTTTTTAGCTCTTGTTCTTTAAATTGGGAAAATTGGGGACATTCCCGGAACGGGTGTGTCCCCTCTCCTTCTATAAATCTATTTGCTCATATAAATCCGGCGCAAAAAAGAGCAGAAATTCTTCCAAAAAATCTTCAATCACTTCTTTCCATAATGAATCATAGTCTGGTTTGCTCATTAGCTGATCTGGGGTTGAGATAGCTTCTTGTTGCGAGTTGAGAGACTGTGTCGAACC
>CAZLTH010000192.1:0-3989 GCA_964562355.1 uncultured Syntrophomonadaceae bacterium
TTAAAAGTCCTCCGGCAATAAGGCCCGGTCGGTAATCTTTATCTCGTCCAGGTCCCCCCGGAAATAATTCTCTCCCCAGCGGGCAAAATACAGAGGGGTATCATCAAAGGTAATGGTATCCTCGGCGCCGATATCCCTGGTTCCTCTGAGGACACCCTGGTGATAAATCCTGAGATGGCGACCATCAAAGGTTCCCGTTATCCGATGCCAGTGGCCGTCGGCGAAGCCACCTCCCCGGGTATAGGAGACAAATTGCACCCCTCTCGTCCTCAGCCGGACATAGAAGGAAATCGTCCTGGAGGCGTTGGTAAGATAGGTTCCGTAGCGATAGGGGTCGCCCTTCACCACCATAAACTGGTCGCTCTGGGGAGAGGTGGTCCGGAACCAGTGGTCCAGGGTAATCTCATAGAGCAGGTTGAGGGTGGGGTCTGAGGGAACCTCCACATATTGTTCCTCGTCATCATCAAAGCGGAGAGCCGAGCCTTCCCGGCCCGGGACCCAGTCAGCATAGTTGATAATCATCCCGTGATTCTTCTCCCGGGTGGAGTCATAAGCAACATCTCCCTCTCCCTCATCAAACTTCCAGAAGCCAACTACATTGCCCCGGTCAACTAACTCTACCTGGACGGCCCTTTCCCGGTCCTTTACCTGGGCAGTAGAGGTAACCGTTATCCGATGTCGGGAGCGGGGACCCAGGACCACGCTATAGCTCCCGGCTCCCAGGGGTTCGTCCGTATAGAGATGGGCAGGCGGCTCCTGCCTCCAGTCCGTATGTCTTCTTAACTCCCAGATAGCCCTTTCCACACCAGCCTCGGCTAACTGCAGGGCCTGTGCCGAGCGAATACCTCTTATGGTCAGGGAACGTTCCACTTGTCCCAAATACAGAAGAGCCATCCCCATAATTAACATAATGGTAGTAAAGACCATAGCCATTATGAGGACATAGCCCTTCCCCCCGGCGGCCGAGTTAACGGGCAATACGCACCTCATCTATCTTTCCCTGGGCCCAAGCACCCGTGACCGGGTTACCTCCTATGTATAAATCCTGGTGGTTAGGAATGACTCTCCCTGTTGCCCTCACTACCCGGTCCAGACTTCCGTTGATATAGAACCTGAGCTCACTACCGTCATAGGCGAAACCCACCGCCTGCCATTCGTTCCAGTTGATACTGCCCCCGGAGCTCTCCTGGTAAAAATCGTCACTGGTGCCCAGCTCTACCTGCAGCCGGCCAGCAGAGGTAATCGCCAATCGGTACCCGGATTCCCAGGGGACTACTTTCTCTACAATGGGGTGACGGCGACCGGTAGATTGTAGATTAACCCAGGCTCCGATACTTATCTCCGCGGGACTAAGGGTATAGTCACTGTTCACCCGGACATAGTCGTTATCCCCATCAAAGGAGAGGGCCGAGCCGTGCTTACCCTCCACCCAGGTGGCTCCAGAGATTGTCCCCCTATTCCGGTTGGGAGAGGTATCCCTGAGCGTCCCGCCGGTATTTTCGTCAAAAAGCCACTCGGCCGCCAGGAGTCGGTTGCGGAGGGTGGCTGCCGAGCGGGCGGATACCTCCATATCATGCTCGGATAGGCTGATATCTATTCCGATATTCCTTACCCCCCAGGAGAAGGAGAGACCCGTCAGGTTATCCACGATTACCTGAAACTCCCCCGCAGTTTCCATTATCAGGTTATTTCCCTCCCGGTAAAATCGTTTCCTCCAGCCCTCCCTCAGGCTCTCTACCTCAATAGATTCCCCCCCCGTCAATATTTTCACCCTCTCCCCATCCCGCAGGACCCTCTTTATCCAGTCCATAGACAGGGAAAGGTCCCGCTGCAGGTCTACCTCCCTCTCCCCTCCCACCCAGTAGCGCTGGGTGGTAAGCACAATATATCCCAGGCCGAGAAGGACGATGGCCGCAATTATGGTGGTGATTATAATCTCAACCAGCGTGAACCCTTTGTTAGTAAACATTTAGCCAACCCTGTTGTCAATAGTCTTATCCTTCCCTCTTATCTTCTCCTCCGGGCCCTCTCCTCCGCTCTCTAGCGGGCGGCCTCTTCCCTGGCCCTCTCGCGCTCTGCCTTAATACGGGCCCGCTTCTCTTCTCGTCTCCTCCGCGCCTCAGCCTGCCTCTCTGCCGCCAGACGCCTCTCTTCTCCTCCCCTCTTCTTTAATTCTCTCCCTCTGTCTTAGCCTCTCAGCTCTCTTCTCAGCCGCTATCTCCTCCCACCGCCTCTCCGCCAATCGCCGGGCCATCTCTTCCTCAGCCCTCTTCTCCCTCAGACGCTTGACTTCCTCCATCTCCCTTAACTTTTCAGCCCGCTCCTCCTGGACTAATCTTTCTCTCTCCTCTTCATAATAAAGTTGCCGGGAGTCTCCATCTGCTCTAAGAGGGCCTCTTGATGATCCGATAACAACTCCCGCTCCTTGACGATGGTAGCGGTGACAAAGATAAGGAGGTCCGTCTTAACTTCCCCCTTAGTCTTCTTTCTGAACAGGCCCCCTAAAAGCGGTATATCCCCTAAGAGGGGAACCTGGGAAAGCCTATCCCTTTCTTCCGTTCTCATCAATCCGCCGATAACTATGGTCTCCCCATCCCCGACCATAACCCGGGTCTCGGCCTCTTTAGTGGCCACCACCGGCACCGTCAGCCCCCCCAGGAAGGGAATCTCTCCAAGAATCTCGCTTACCTCCGGCTTCAATTCCATAATAATCTCTCCCCCCGGGCGGGCGGTAGGGGTAACAGTGAGGATTACTCCTACATCTATAAACTCATAACCGGTTACCTCCCAAACTCCTCTCTCATAGCTAAAGGTCATAGTGGGGACAGGATGTCTAATACCGGTAAGGAGCTTGGCCTCCTCATTGCTGAGGGTGGTAATTTTGGGTGCAGAAAGGATGCTGGTCTCGGCCCGGGTCTCTAAGAGATGAAGCACGGCCCGAAAGGCCTCGGCCGAAAGGACACCAAAGGTAAAATCGGCCGTCTCCATCATAGGAAAATCCTCGCCAGGGGCAAAACCGGCCCCCGGAGTGGTAGCGAAATCGCCCAGGCTGTGATCGGCCTCAAAGGGGAAGGTGGTGGGTCTCACCGCCCCCCGGGTAATGCCTCCTACTACATTCCAGTCTATTCCTATATCTTCCCCCTCGTCCAGGATAACCTCTATAAGCCTGGCCTCTATGGTAATCTGGACGGCCCGGGTATCCAGCTCCCTTATTATCTCCTCCAGGTTAGCCAACCGGGCCGGTATATCGGTGATGAGCAGAGCATTCGTCCGCTCATTTACCGTGACCTTGCCTCTCTCGGAGAGGGCCCCTTCTAGAGACTCCTTTATCTCCGCGGCCTGAGCAAAATTGAGGGGGAAGGCCCTGGTCTTAAGCTCTTCTCCCTTCATCTCTTCCTCGCGCCTCCGGGGGGTAGTCACCCTGATGATATTCCCCTCCCGGATGGAGATTAGCCCCTGCATCCTGAGGATGGTATCCAGGGCCCTTTCCCAGCAGACATCCCTCAGGGTAATAGTTACCTCTCCGGTCACCTCGGCATCGGGGACTATATTAACCCCGGCATGGGTGGAGATAAGACGAAACACTCCCCTGATGTCGGCATCCTGGAAATTCAGGCTGATAAGGTCCCCGACTACCTCCGGGGTTGCCTCCTTCACCTCCGGGGCCACTTCCACCTCCCGGGTCACCTCCACCGCCAAGGGCACCTCCGCTCCCTCCCCCAATGAAGGGAGAGAAAATAACCATATCAAGACTATCCCCCAGGAGGAGATTCTTCTCACTCCTGGCCACCAACCCAGCTTTTTTCCCCATCCAGTAGACATTTTAACCTCCTTAGGCTCCCCCTTGTAAATCCACGCTACTTCTGGTAGTCGCAGGCTTTAGCCTGCGCACCTTGAAAGGTGCGGCTACCCTATGACAACGGAGTTCACTGAGGACTTACGTTAAGCTTTCCCCAGCTAAACTATTGCTGTAGTTATACCTTAAAACT
>CAZLTH010000193.1:0-3955 GCA_964562355.1 uncultured Syntrophomonadaceae bacterium
TGTATCGCAAGCGGTTATGACGAGCCCGCTTTAGCGGGTGAGGAATTTTCTTGAAGTATAGTAAAGTATAGAGCATTTTCTCATTTAAGTGCTTGTCTTTCTTTGACTTGGCTGTTCTCAAAAGTGTGTGCTTTTACTCACAGTCTTGCGTTAATCAAAGTCATGAGGAGCGAAGCGACGAATTTTCTTGAACTGATAAAGTTGGGAGAGTGAATTGGTATGGCTAAGAATCGCATAACTCATGAGGACAGGGAACTATTGAAAGCGGCTAAAGTCAAAGAAGATTTCACCAAGACTGACCCCTGGCGAGTATTCAGGATTCAAGGTGAGTTCGTGGAAGGGTTTGATACTCTATCCAAAGTAGGACCGGCGGTGGCCATTTTCGGGTCATCACAGTTTGATAAACAGAATCCATATTACCAAGCAGCCGCCAAAACGGCAGAAACCTTATCACGGGCTGGCCTGACCATCATTACTGGCGGTGGCCCTGGGATTATGGAGGCCGCCAACTGGGGGGCACACCGGGCGGGTGGTATCTCAGTGGGTTGTAACATTGACCTTCCTAATGAGCAGATGCCCAATCCCTACCAGACTATAAGGCTACATTTCCATTACTTCTTTGTGCGGAAGATGATGTTCGTCAAATATTCTGTGGCTTTCGTCATCTTCCCGGGTGGTTTCGGCACCATGGACGAACTTTTTGAATCCCTTACCCTTGTCCAGACGGGAAAGATCCAACATTTCCCGGTCGTTCTCTTCGGGTCAGACTATTGGGGGAAACTTTCACAGTGGATACAAGATTGTATGCTCAGGGAAGGATGTGTCTCCGAGGAGGACCTATCACTCTATACTATCACCGATGACCCAGAGGAAGTGGCCCAGGTCATTATTGAGAATTCTAAGAAGCACGGCTATATAACATAGTGCAAAGATTAAAAATCAAATATAAAAAATTCCTCACCCGCTAAAGCGGGCTCGTCACAACTTTTTTACTGTATAGGAATTTTCACTCCCTCTAGGGGAGCACTTCACTCCCTTTGGGGAGCACTTTAGTGTAGTGTAATAGTAAGGAAAGTATTCTATACTGTCAAAAACACAAGCCAAAAATGCAGGACTTTTAGATATGTCTTTGATATTTACTTTTTGATTTTTGATATTTCACCAGTTCTCCCTCCATGTCTTCCAGATGGTGTAGGGTAGCTTTGGGATGTAGTAGCCAGCTATCCCAGTTAGGATGAGAGCCAGACTTCGTCTACACTTTGCCACCTCCCTGGGCTGAAAGGTACCGTTTCGGTAAGCGTTATCCAGAGCGCTGTAGGTCCCTAAAAGACCACTGCCCTCGAAGCAGTGGCGCACTCTATCTGAAGCTGTTCTGCGGAGAAGCTCCTTGGGAAGAGGATAAATCTGGTTTAGCTCGTGATAGAGTGCTTTGCTCTCCCGGCTATATCCGAGGAGGGCAACCGAGGCCCGTATCTTTTTATATTGGTCCCTGTCCAGGGGAAGGTCCTCCTCTAAATTGACAATCCTATCTATGGCCTCTAAAAGCACTCTGATTCGATCCAGGTCCCAGACTGAGTCAAAGATTCTAAGTTCTATTGTCCCCAATCGCCTGGAGATGATGATATCCTGAAACCGGTACCGAGGGTTATCTCGCAATGGACCAATGAAAGGGGAGTGATAGATGCGGTAGGACTGCCCGAAATACTGCCCTGCCCGATAAGGTGAGTTCACTGTCAGCAGAGAAAGCAAAGGAAGGAAGTGAGCCAAGTTTGAGTAAGCTCGTCTTCTATCAGGGAAATTGCCAATGTGTATGTGCAGGGCGCAGGTCTTGGAATAAGATTTAAAGTCTATAAGATGTCCAATGGGCAGGATGAGCCCGGGGCAGACCCGAGCCAGGTCCTTTCTTCGCTTGATCAAATCCTCCATCAACTTATGGACATCCGGAGAGATGCGAGTGGCCAATTCAATTCCAGCCATCAGTCCAGTGGCAATATCGGGAAGATGGGAAAGGTTTGAGGCAGTATAAAAATAGTTAAGGCGGGGGTTGTGGAAGAGAAGTTTGCTTAGATAGAAGAGAGATTGCAGGCTTGGCCTGCGCTCCTCAATTACGAAGACCTCCTCCTCAATACCATAGGTGGGCACAAGACGATGGTTATCCTCTTTTCTCGACCAGTTCTGACTCTAAGAATCCTTCCAGCTTCCTGCTTCGCTTTGGATGGCGGAGTTTCCTCAGAGCCTTGGCTTCTATCTGGCGCACTCTCTCCCTGGTCACTTTGAAGATGGATCCCACCTCTTCCAGGGTGCGGGGGTAACCATCTCCAATGCCAAATCGAAGTCGCAGCACCCTCTGTTCTCTCTCCGTTAAAGTCTCCATCACCTTCTCCATCTGCTCCTTGAGCATGAGGAAGGCAGTGGCGCTGGCTGGACAGATTGCTTCTTTATCCTCGATGAAGTCACCGAAGTGGCTGTCTCCTTCATCCCCAACCGGGGTCTCCAAAGATATTGGTTCCTGGGCAATTTTCAGTATCCCCCTTACCTTTTCCACGGCCATCATCATCACCTCAGCTAGCTCTTCGGGAGCTGGTTCCCGTCCATATTCCTGGACAAGGTAACGAGAGGCCCTGACCAGCTTATTGATGGTCTCAATCATATGAACTGGAATGCGAATGGTCCTGGCCTGATCGGCAATGGCCCGGGTTATAGCCTGTCTAATCCACCAGGTAGCATAGGTAGAGAACTTATATCCCCGACGATACTCAAACTTATCTACGGCTCTCATCAGGCCGATATTTCCTTCCTGAATGAGGTCGAGGAAAGATAAGCCCTGGCCAGTATACATCTTGGCGATTGACACTACCAGGCGAAGATTGGCTTCCACCAACATCTTCTTAGCTCTATCTAACTTTCTTTCCTCTTCCTCTGTCAAACGGAGGAATCTGCGGATTTCATTCTTATTTGCTCTTGCCTCTTCCTCCAGCTTTCGAATCTTTCTCTCCTCACTTCTAAGCTCCCGGTAGAAACTGTTAATCTCCTCTCGACTCAGGCCGCTCTCCTTGGCTGCCTTCCTGGCCTCCTCAGACCCCTTAGCCACTCTTCGAGCTAATTGCCTAATCTCCTTCATTTTTAGACCAGCCTTTCTTTCCACTTTTTCTATATCCCTTTCTGCTTTCTCTATCTTTGCCAGTAATCCATTGAGCTCGGAGATAATTGTTCTCATCTCCTCTTGACTTAGGCCAAATTGCTTTTCGGCTTGGATGATTTTCTGCTTTACTTTTTCCCTCTCTGCCAAAAGCTTCTCTTTCTCCTTAGGGGGCAGCGTCTTTTTTTTCAACTGTTTCTTGAGTCTGGCTAATTCAGTCTCCCCTTCCTTTAACCTATCCATAAGTTTGGGAAGCTGCCTCAGGAGTCTTTTGGTCGCCTTGGGTGACCTCGTTTCGCCTACCCGCCTTCCCTTTAACATCTTTTGCCCTAAGCTCATCAGCTCCTTAGCGGTAAAGTCAGCATCCAAAACCAGATTCCTTAAGTTTTCCTCGGCCCTCTCCATCTCCTCAGCCAATTGCCTCTCCTCTTCCCGAACCAGCAGCGGCACCTGTCCCATCTCCCTCAAGTACATTCTCACCGGGTCTTCTATTCCCACCTCTTCCGGAAAGACCTTCTTCGATTCCTTCACCTTAGCCGCTTTCCTCTTCTCATAGGATTCTTCGGTGGGGACAATCTCGATATCCATATCTCCAAGCATAACCAGGATATTATCGATCTCCTCAGAGGAAACGACCTCATGAGGGAGAAGGTCATTCACCTCAGCGTAGGTGAGGTGACCTTTCTCCTTTCCCTTCTTAATGAGCTTCTTTACCTCTTCTCTTATCTCCACTTCAGCTATTCACCCCTCCATAAAATATTAAGGCTCTTCTCCAAAAATAGTAGTAAGCAGAACCTGTATTGCTTATGACCTCAG
>CAZLTH010000194.1:0-3918 GCA_964562355.1 uncultured Syntrophomonadaceae bacterium
AGTTGGACCCATCTGTTGTTCTTATTTAAACCCCCTTCAAAAGGCAGCCTCAAGCCATCAAAACTTAATTGGTTGCTAGATTTACGATACATTTATCTTCCTCCAGTGCAAGGTTTTTGAAAGAATACAATCATTTCCCTTGCACCTATTATAGCATAAAAAACGCTATAAAGCTAGTGTTTATCGGTATTTTTGGGCTGTTCACCAAGCCCTAAGTAGGAAGTTAAGTGGTAATCTGTATCACGGCATACATACAGTTGGGTGCGGATTAGAGTGTCCGCCATCATACTCTTGCTCGCCGTGTTACTAATCCCCCTCTTCAGGCTCTACTACCCTGATATGAGTTGCGCAGTTGCAGCTCTTTCTCCACCATCCGGGCGAAGCTGGCTCTGGAAACTTGCCAGTGGGGGGCAATCAAAAGTTTGCTGTCAGTAACTTCGCTTAACAGGCGGTGCACCGCTATATCAGGGCGCAAAATTCCGAGCTGATCACATAAAACATTTAGGTAATAATTTAGTGTCATTGCTTCCACTTTGCCCTGGCTATATAGTTTAGCTAGGGCTGTTTTATGGAGTACCTGTAGCTGGTGAAACTTGATGCCGTGTAGAGGGAGCTGGTTAAGGCGGTGCACTGTGGTCAGCATTTCTTGGCGGCTTTCGCCAGGTAGACCGTTAATGATATGGGCACAAATGTAAATACCCCTGTTGCTACTTGCCAAGACTGCTTGCTCGAACTGTGCGTAGGTATGTCCACGATTGATAAGTGTAAGGGTATGGTCATGAGCAGTTTGCAGCCCTAACTCCAGCCAGATATGAAAGTCTTGGGCATAGGTTGCCAGTAGTTCCAGAACTTCTTCGTTCAAGCAATCTGGCCTAGTGGCGATACTGAGCCCGATGATACCGGGGGTCTCTAAGGCCTCTTCATATAGTTTTTGGAGAGTAGCCAGCGGAGCATAAGTGTTGCTGTAAGCCTGAAAATAAGCCAAATATTTCCGCTGCGGCTTGAATTCAGCGATAGAAGTGGCGGTGTTTTTCTGCTCATCACCTATCTTTCTTTTTTCAGCATTTATCTGAAAGTGCAGCAATTGTTCCCTGATGGGACCAACTTGAACTTCTTTCTTCCCATTCCCTAGTTCCTCGTCCCTCGCCCCTCGTCCTTCATTCCCCGTTCCCCACTTCTCGCTCCTCGTTCCTCGTTCCTCATTCCTCGCTTCTCGCCCCTCGTTCCTCAGAACAGCGGGGCTAAAGCTAGGATTGTAACAAAAAATACAGCCTTGTGTGGCTATCGTCCCATCTCTGTTTGGACAGGTAAACCCGGCATCAACAGGAATTTTAAATACTTTTTCACCAAACTTATCTTTAAAAAAACGGCTCAAACGATAGTACCAACCCGAGGGGGGCATTTTTGTTCACCTCCGTTGGCTGGTTGTCTTGCCAGCCTGTTGTTTGTTTCGAGGGGCTGCTTTTCCTCGCAAATAAATTGCCAGAAAAGAGATGTCTGCTGGGGTAACGCCATCTATGCGGGAAGCCTGCCCTAGGGTATGCGGTCTGATAGCCTGCAATTTTTGTTTTGCCTCTGTGGAGAGATTGGTGAGACTGTCATAGGAAAAGTCTGCCGGGATTGTTTTTTCTTCCATGGCGGTCATACGTTTTACATTTGTTTTTTGTTTTGCAATATAGCCGGCATATTTAATCTGTGTTTCTACCTCAGCAGTAATTTCCGTATTGTCGATGGGAGATAAACTATTTTTATCTAACTTATTTTTAACTTGCGTCAAGCTTTCCGGGGCTAGTTTTCCCAAAATTTCATAATTGATTTCTGGTCTTTTCAGCAGTTCAGCTAGGGTTTGATGTTGGGAAATTTTAGAAGAACCTCTGCTTTCCAGAAGTTCATTAACTTGCTGCGAGGGAGCCAGACGAATGCCTGCCAGTTTTTCTTTTTCCTCTGCAATCTTCTTTTTTTTCTCTAGAAACTGCTCGTAACGTTCCTGGCCAATCAGACCCAAGCCATGCCCTTTTTCTGTTAAACGCAAATCAGCGTTGTCATGTCGTAAAAGTAAACGATATTCACAGCGAGAAGTAAACATGCGATAGGGCTCAGTTACTCCTTTTAGAACTAGGTCATCAATTAGCACGCCGATATAGGCCTCTGTTCTGGCAAGAATAAAGGGGGGGTTATTTTGGCAAAGAAGGGCAGCATTGATGCCGGCTATCAGCCCTTGGGCAGCAGCTTCTTCGTAACCGGTTGTGCCGTTAATTTGGCCGGCAAAGAAAAGACCGCTGATTTTTTTTGTCTCCAGAGTGGTTTTTAGCTGCGTAGGAGGGAAAAAATCGTATTCAATGGCATACGCCAGGCGTGTAATCACAACCTGCTCCAGCCCGGGTATGGTACGTAAAAAAGCATATTGTAGCTCTTCGGGCAAGCCGGTGGAAATTCCCTGCAAGTACATTTCTTCGGTTTCAGCACTTTCAGGTTCAATAAAAATAGGGTGACTCCCCCGGTCAGGGAACCTGACTACTTTATCTTCGATGGAAGGGCAGTATCTAGGACCTCTTCCCTTGATCAAACCAGCATAAACAGGGGCAAACTTAATATTGTCACGAATAAGGCTGTGAGTGGCTTCAGTTGTATAGGTTTTATAGCAGGGAATCTGTGGGAATTGTTTTTGAGTTGTGGCAGAAGAAAAACTGCCAATGTTCTGTTCACCTTCAACCGGCAACAGGTCTGTAAAGTTGATGCTGCGTCTGGAAACACGAGGCGGAGTGCCTGTTTTGAAACGGTCTGCTTGCAGCCCCAGTGCCAGAAGGCTATCTGTCAGTTTGCCGGAAGAGATTTGGTTGCCGGGAGCACCGGGAAAGTGTCTGCTGCCGATAAAAATCTCGCTTCCCAAGTAAACTCCAGCTGCCAGCACGATGGTTTTTGACAGGTAAGTACTGCCTTGGCGTGTGGTTACTCCTTTAACCGTATTGTTTTCAACAAGAACCTGTTCTACAGCACTTTCTCGCAAAGTCAGGCGAGGTTCACTCTCTAGAATATTTTTCATACTGCGTTGATAGCTATTTTTATCAATCTGGGCTCGCAGTGCCTGTACCGCCGGGCCCTTACTGGTATTAAGTTTTCGTAGTTGCATTATGTTTTGGTCGCCGTTTAAGCCCATGACACCACCCAAAGCGTCTATTTCCTTAATCAGGTGTGCCTTGCCGGGACCGCCTAGAGAAGGGTTGCAGGGCATTAATGCCGGGTAATCAAGATTTGAAGTAACCAGTAATGTTTCACACCCCATTTTAGAAGCTGCTAGAGCAGCCTCACAACCAGCATGACCCGCCCCTATAACAATAAGATCATAAGATGATGTTTTATCTGCCATCTAATCATTCTCCTTTTCCGGCTTACCTGCGCCGACTTTAGGAGGCAGGCAGGTGTTTGCCTGAATTATAGCATATACGGTAGGAAAGACAAGGGTGAGAATGAATTATACTGGGTTAGTTCATAAACTAGCATTTGTCGATAAGCGCTAGTCAACGAGAAATAGCTGATGTAATACCGCTTGCCGGACTTCCTCCCTTCGCTCTCGCTTGGTAGGAACTCGTTCGACACCTCCCAGGCGTCTCACCAGTTTACAGTGGTTACGAAGGTTACGGGTTCACGGTTCACGGTTGAGTGATGAGAGTCCGGGAGGTTCTCGTTCCTTTTACCTTACTCTCCTCAATCCCTAGTAACTGGTATAAGCAATAGGAATTTATGAGTTTGGCGAGTATAATAGCGAATGGGTTGATTTGTATAGTAGCCTAATTTGAGACAAGAGACCCATTCGGCTCGCAAGCTCGCTCAGGGTGACGGGGGGGGCTATTCGACTGAGCCTGCCCCATTTGACTGCGCTCAGAGCCTGCCCCATTTGACTGCGCTCAGAGCCTGCCC
>CAZLTH010000195.1:0-3914 GCA_964562355.1 uncultured Syntrophomonadaceae bacterium
TTGAATGGCATTCAAGAGGTCGGGGGTTCGAATCCCCCTATCTCCACCAAAAAGAAAGTCAATAACCATGGGGGTTTAACCGCCTTCCGTGGCTATTTTTTTTAGACTAGGTTTTCAGCGAACTTTACCAGCATGTCTGCTATGGCTTTAATCTCTTGCAGAGAAGCAGAGACGTTTTGAGTTTTTTCTGTTTGTTTGCTGACAATTGCTTCTACGGATGCTATTTTTTCATTGATATCTTTACTTGACTTTTTTAAACTTCCAAGTATTTTTTCAATTTCTTTTAGAGAATTGGAACTGTTTTCGGCTAGCTTTCTTATTTCATCAGCTACTACACCGAAGCCTTTGCCCAGCTCACCTGCACGAGCAGCTTCAATGGCAGCATTCAACCCTAAAAGGTTGGTTTGAGCAGTGATTTTTTGGATTACTTTCAAGACTTGATCCGTTTGACCCATTTTACCGCTTAATTCACCAGCGAATGAGTGTAAGTCCTCCCCAATATCTGTTAGTTCCTCTGAGTTGCTGGAAAGATGGTCTGTTAAGTCGACAAGAGTTTCAATGGATTTAAAAAGTCCATCTGCTGTTTTAAAAATTTCGTCTTGCTTATCAAGACTTTTAGCCGTGGCAATAGCCCCGAGAATTTCTCCTGTTTGCGGATCCGTGATAGGCATTCCTATGCCGACATAAGGAACGCCAAAAGTGCTGCTATCCATTTTTTTGATGATTCTTTTTTTTTCTTTAACAGCCGTCCAGCCTAAGGTAGTTTCCGGGTAATGATCACCTACTTTCATTTTAAGGTCAAGTTTTTCGCCCGGGTAGTAGGCAACAACACGTTGAGTTTTAGCATCTGCAATAGCTACCAAGAGGTCATCCTGGGTCATAGCGTTTAAATAAGGGGCGATAGCGATAAAGGCATCTAGTATACTGTTGTGTCTCTCCATTTCTGTTTTGCACTCCTTTTTGTTTTTATTACATGTTTTTCCTAGGTTGATATTCAGAAACTTTTAGTTATCAATCCAAAAAACTGTTAATAAAAAATTTTTTGAATACAACTTGCTGTACACTTCGATATCAAAAGAAGAAAAACCTTCTTTATTTTCATTTTTCCTGTCCAACTGACCAACTTTCTGCTTTGGCTAGACCCATTCGACTCATTGCATTCGCTCAGGGTGACAGCGGAAGGGTATCCGCTGAACTGTAACTTTTACAGTGAGGGAGGTCCTCAAAAAGTTTGACTCATCCTTGACTTGCTGATATCATAAAATGAGCTGAAGTCTAGGGGGAAATCAGAAAGGCTTAACCTCTTCTTCAGTTGCTGTCATAGCCAAAGCTAGATGGTGATTGCAGAGTTAGGGTTAATAAGAGAGATTAAAGCTTTTGAGAAAAATAAATTATTATGAGATTTCGGCTAGAGGAGGGTATATGTTTGACACATTGAAGGAGATTATTTCAAAGGCGGATGCAGATTACGCCGATATTCGCTATGAAATAATCCGAGAGACGAAAATTATCTTCAATGGGGCTGAATTAGGGGAGATTAGTTCGAATACAACCGACGGATATGTATTAAGGGTGCTGAAGAACGGTGGCTTATCTAGCATAGCCTTTACCAAAGTGACTGATGCCGAAAAAGCGATTAAGAGTGCTCTGGAAAATGCTTTGCTGTTATCCCGGAAGATAAATAAGCCTGTTGTGTTTGCCAGAACCGAGCCAATTAAAGACATTTTTTTACCATCCTTGAATGAAGATCCACGGAAGATTTCGATCGCTGAAAAGTTGGAATTAACCCGTCGTTACAACAACATTCCCTTGAAACACGAAGGGATTAGCACAACTAATCTCCAGTACCTAGAGGTTGTACGAGAAAAGTATTTTGTGAGTACTGAGGGGAGCGAAATCAGAGAGGATCTGATTACCACAACGATAAGCGGCTTAATTACCAGCAAGGAAGGCAATCTCATTCAGAGTGTGCGAGTAGGAATTGGGGGAAGTACTGGATTTGCCATACTTAGAGAGCGAGAGGAGGCATTTGAGAGGAAAACAAAGATTGCTCTTGACCTTCTAAAGGCCAAGCCAATGGAAGCTGGGATTTATAATGCCATACTAAACTCCAACTTGGCTGGAGTCTTTACTCATGAGGCCTTTGGTCATTTCTCTGAAGCTGATCTTGTCGAAGACAATCCTATAATGAGAGAGAAGATGAGAATTGGAGCGAAGCTCGGAAACAACGCCCTCAGCATCATTGCTGACTCTACAATACCTGATCAGCTAGGTTTCTATAAATATGATGATGAAGGCGTACTAGTTAAACCTGTTCAGTTGCTGCGAGAAGGGGTTTTGGTAGGTCGGTTACATTCGAGAAGGACGGCAGCTTCTTTTGGAGAGCCCCTTAGCGGTCACTCGATTGCCGAGGATTATCGTTTTGCTCCTATTATAAGAATGGGCAATATCTTTGTCCAGCCGGGTACGAATACCTTTGAGGAACTTCTTGAAAAGTTGGGAGACGGGTTGTATATTCTGGATTCTAAGGGAGGTCAGACTAGTGGAGAGAACTTCACATTCGGGGCTCAGTATGCTTACAGAGTCAAGAACGGCAAACTGGGAGAAAAGATTCGTGACATTAATATCTCCGGTAATCTATACCAGACTATGCAAAATATCACTGCGGTAGGAAATGACCTAAAACTGTCTGAAACTGGTGGATGTGGCAAGGGACAACTAAACATCCGCTCTAGCTATGGTGGACCACATATACTTGTTGAAAACGTTGTTATTGGAGGTGCCTGATGAAAAAATTGCTTGAAATAGCCAGTAAAGTAAGCGATAAAGTGGAGATCTACTCCCTAGAGCAAAGACTCAGTTCCGTTTCGTTTGAGAATGCAAAACTTAAAGACATTGATAGCAAGCTACAATCGGGAATTAGCTTAAGAATAATAAAAGATGGGAAACTTGGCTTTGCATTTACTAGAAACTTGATTGATGCTGAGGAGTTTGTGCAAAACGCACTTAATTCTTTAAGCGTTGAGGCAGGTTTTGACTTTCCCACTACGCAGAACCTAGCTCAACTGGGTACATATAATTCCTCTGTTGAGAGTCTTGCCAATACCACTATCGTGGATGAGTGTAGCAGAATTTGTGAATTTTTGATTCCCCAAACGAGCGGACAGATTAACATAGATGCTGGACGTGTGACATCGGAGGTACGTCTCATAAACAGCAATGGAACCAATCTTTCATCGAGGTCATCTCAATATTATTGCTATACGGGGATTATATATCCTGGCTCTTATTCATCAATAAGCCGGTTGTTAGTTCGCAAAGATTTTGGTGAAACACCTGATGAATATCTAAACTATCTTCTCCATACCTATAATAGCTCACTTAAAGAAGTGAGCCCCCACGGAGGGAAGATGAAAGTGCTTTTCCTGCCAGATACTATCTATGCTTTGATTTGGAGGCTTCAGAGTGCCACCAATGGAAAGAATATTTATGAAGGGAAATCGCCGGTCTCGGAGAAATTAGGGGAGGAGATATTCGATCGTCAATTGACTATATACAATGACCCTCTCAGTAATAAAAGACCCGGTGGTAGGAGCTTTGATGACGAGGGTACTCCTTGCAAATATTTTCCAATAATTGAGAATGGGGTATTAAAGAATTTCTATTATGATCTGCATTACGCCGATAAATTGAAGGCAAGTTCCACTGGGCATGGGTTCAGGAGTGCAATGTGGAGTGGTGATGCAATTAGCACAAAACCTACCCCATCTCTAGATCACCTCTTTATAAAGCCCGGCGATAAATCTCTCTCCGAGCTTATTGGGTCGATTGATCGTGGCATCATCGCAGCCGATGTGCTTGGAGCCCATAGTGGTAATATCCCGAATGGTGATTTTTCAATGGGGCTTAGCCCC
>CAZLTH010000196.1:0-3887 GCA_964562355.1 uncultured Syntrophomonadaceae bacterium
ATGTTTTAAAAACTAGAGGTATCAAGAAAGGCGACCGGGTAGCTATCTACATGCCGATGGTGCTTGAATTAGCTGTAGTGATGCTTGCTTGCACTCGTATTGGAGCTATTCATTCGATTATCTTTGGTGGCTTTAGCGCAGAGGCGATTCAGGGAAGGGTCAATGACTCAGACTGCAAAATACTAGTAACTTCCAATGATTCCCGGCGGAGCGGGAAGCATATTGGTCTTAAGAAGATTGCTGACGTTGCTTTGGAAAATACACCTAGCATTGAAAAAGTTATTGTAGTTAAAATCAATGATGAGCCTTGTGACATGAAAGATGGTCGGGATGTTTGGTATCATGATGAGATGGCGAGTGCTGCTGAAGAGTGCCCAGCTGAGAAGATGAATGCTGAAGACCCACTATTTATTCTTTACACCTCTGGTTCTACCGGAAAACCTAAGGGTGTTGTCCACACTACTGCTGGTTATTTGCTGCAGGCTTCTCTGACTCATAAGCTTGTTTTTGATGTGCACGATGACGATATTTACTGGTGCACAGCTGATATTGGTTGGGTTACAGGGCATAGTTATATTGTGTATGGTCCACTGGCTAACGGCGCTACTTCGCTCATGTTTGAAGGAGTTCCCACCTATCCGGACGCTGGTCGTTTCTGGCAAATTTGCGATAAGTTTGGTGTAACCTCTTTTTACACAGCGCCTACTGCTATTCGTGCTTTGATGCGTTTAGGTGATGAATGGCCAGCAAAATATAAGCTAGATACTTTGCGTATTCTGGGCTCTGTAGGTGAGCCGATAAACCCGGAAGCTTGGATGTGGTATTACGAAAAAATAGGTCACGGTAAGTGCCCGATTGTAGATACTTGGTGGCAAACAGAAACTGGTGGTCATATGATTACTCCCCTACCCGGTGTGCATATACTGAAACCAGGCAGTGCCGGGCGTCCTTTCTTCGGTGTTGAGCCTATCATTTTGCGTGATGATGGTAGTAAGTGTGATGTAAATGAAGGTGGTAAACTTTGCATCAATAAACCCTGGCCTGGCATGATGCGGACGATGTGGGGCGACCACGATCGCTTTATTAAGACCTACTTTGCTATGTATAACGACCTTTATTTTGCTGGCGATGGTTGCCGTATTGACGCAGATGGTGATTACTGGTTGCTGGGAAGAATAGATGATGTAGTTAATGTTTCCGGGCATCGTATTGGTACAGCCGAGGTTGAAAGTGCCCTAGTCAGTCATAAAAAAGTAGCCGAAGCTGCTGTTACCCCGGTACCACATGAGATTAAAGGTCAAGGATTGTATGCCTATGTTACCTTGGTTGACGGTGTAGAAGAAAGCGATGCCCTAAAGAAAGAACTTGTAATGCATGTGCGTAAAGAGATCGGACCTATAGCTGCTCCTGAAGCAGTTCAGTTTGCGCCATCTTTGCCTAAGACTCGTTCGGGCAAGATTATGCGTCGTATTCTGCGCAAGATTGCTGAAAGAGAAACAGGAAACTTGGGAGATATCAGTACCCTCGCTGATCCAAGTGTAGTGGAGTCTTTGATTAAGGGCAGAGGGTAGGACAAAAGGAAAAGGCGAAAAGGAAAAAGGCATCAGCCACAAAATAGTTTTCTGTGGCTATTCAAAGTCTATTATCAGAGCGGCTGAGTAGCAAGAAAAATCTAAGTAAAAAGATAAGGGCTGAGTAGTAAAAAAATGTAACTACTCAGCCCTTATCTTTTAAAGAAACTTTGGCTATATTCAGAGCACAGAAAAAAATATACACAGATAGTTGTACCTAAAATCTAAAAAATAAGATAAACTAGGAAGATGAGTATTAAGCGAAAAGTAGCTTGCCTCCCATTTCTGTAAGCAGTAAAGATGGCAAACAAAACGTCTTCTTGGCACTTATTCCAGTTATATTTGTTAATAAGGGTAGATATTCTGTTAAAACAACTATTCATTAACAGGATATAATTTATTAATCTGGTTTTGCAGATTATCATCTGCTAGGAAATCATCAAAAGTAGTTGCTTTATCAATCAATCCGTTTGGTGTTATTTGAATAATTCTGTTTGCTATCGTTTCAATAAATTTATGATCATGAGATGTAAAAAGCAAAGTGCCTTTATAAGCAACAAGACCATTGTTTAATGCCTGTATAGATTCTAGGTCCAAGTGACTGGTTGGTTCATCGAGAATAAGTACATTTGCTGCAGATAGCATTATCTTAGATAGCATGCAGCGTACTTTTTCACCACCTGAGAGGATACTAGCTTTTTTTAAGGATTCTTCTCCAGAGAAGAGCATTCTCCCCAAAAAACTTCTGATAAATGATTCATTCTTGTCCGCAGAGTATTCACGTAGCCAGTCTACTAAGGTCAAATCAATGTCTTCAAAATATATTGTATTGTCCAGAGGTAAAAAGGCATGAGAAGTAGTGACTCCCCAGCGATAGCTGCCTTCATCAGGTTCAATTTCACCTATAAGAATTCTAAACAGAGTGGTCATTGCCAGTGGATTACGAGTCACAAAACAGATTTTATCATCCTTATTGACAGTAAAAGAAACGTTGTTTAGCACCTTATTCCCGGCAATGGTTTTGCTGATGCCGTCTACATGTAAAATATCTTTACCAGCTTCACGCTCAGGAGTAAATCCAACAAAAGGATACCTGCGAGACGAGGGCTGGATGTCATAAACATCGATTTTATCAAGCATCTTTTTACGAGCAGTAGCTTGCTTAGATTTTGAAGCATTAGCACTAAACCTAGCGATAAAAGTTTGAAGTATCTTGATTTTTTCCTCTTGTTTTTTATTTTGGTCTTTCATTAATTTAAGTGCAAGTTGACTTGACTCGTACCAAAAGTCATAATTACCTACAAACATTTTTGCCTTAGTAAAATCAATATCAACCATGTGGGTACATACCTTGTTTAAAAAATGGCGGTCATGAGAAACTACAATTACCATATTTTCATAATTAATTAGAAATTCTTCAAGCCAAGAGATAGCACGAATATCAAGATGGTTCGTTGGTTCGTCAAGGAGTAAAATGTCAGGATTTCCAAATAGTGCTTGAGCAAGAAGAACTTTGACCTTCTCAGTTCCTGTTAGTTCATGCATATATTTTTGATGGAGTTTTTTTCTAATTTCAAGAGCCATAAGCAGCTTTTCGGCATTTGTCTCAGCATTCCAGCCATCCAACTCCGCAAATTCTTCTTCAAGCGCAGCAACTTTAATACCATCATCGGAGCTAAAATTTTCTTTTGCATAAAGAACATCTTTTTCAATCATAATGTTATAAAGTTTTTCATGACCCATAATAACAGTTTCTAGCACCGTATTATCATCAAACTTAAAATGATCTTGTTTTAAAACAGCCATTCTCTGACCAGGGGTGATATAAATTTCACCTGAAGATGGCTCGCTCTCACCAGAAAGAATTCGTAGAAATGTTGATTTTCCGGCACCATTAGCACCAATAACGCCATAGCAGTTTCCAGGTGTGAATTTTAGATTTACATCTTCAAATATTTTTTTGTCACTGAATTGCAAACTTAAATTTGATACTGTAATCATATGTTTCACTGGGCAAAACCCAGTTCCTCCTCCCAACATTAAAATAAAATTAAATCACTAGATAGAGATTAAGCGTTTATTATATGATGGAAACATAAGTTATGCAAGTATAAAATCGTAATTTTTTGTGTTTAATCTGTGATAATATCACTCTGTTAATTATTCTGATAAAATGTCACCTTGCCACATGAGGGGATATTTTTTTTATTAAAGAAAAGAATAGAATTAAAAAGATGGTTGAGGTGTTTAGCGTGTCTTTCCGGGTTGTTTCACTACTTTTTTTAATCTTTCTATTTTTTTTATTTTTACCTATGT
>CAZLTH010000197.1:0-3881 GCA_964562355.1 uncultured Syntrophomonadaceae bacterium
TCATCCGGGGTAAGGCTTTTGCCTGATTGGTCGGTTAATTTTAGTTTATCAATTATTCTTTCCAAGACTGTATTCGACTTTAATAGCGCCCTGTGAGTAGGAATAGATATGGCAGGGGCAGGAGTTATATACTCACCTGTGGCTGTTGCTCTCTCTACATCCAGGGAAATCTGGGTAGGAGAAAGAGCGGTTTGTAGCCGGGAAGGCATAATCATTATGGAGGTAGTTGCCTGATACACCCTGGGCATCAGCAAACTGGCAACGGCGGTAGTAATCACCGCCACAAAGAACACTGTGAGGATAGTCTTTTTTCTCTTTGTTATCACATTGATATAGTCGCGCAGGTCTATTTCTTTCTCTTCCATAATCTTCCTCCTTTTGCGCAATGGTATCTCAAAGCGCTCATGCCACACAATATTTTTCGATCAGGCAGAGGCCAATTCGGGGTTAATCAAGCGGGAGGCAGACACAGGGGCAAGCCCCTTAACTTTTACGATGATAACCTGCTGTCCTTCTTGTCTTGATTTCTCTGCCAGATTTCTTGCTCTTTGGTTAAACTCAGGGTCATCTTCCATAAGTATCACAACTTCCGCACCCTCGGGGATTTTTTTCCTCAAGCTCGGGATGCTCAATGACATATTTGCTAAACTCGAATGATAACCGTATGTTCTTTTCAACAAACTCTTTTTCATCCATTGTTTTTCACCTCCTCAAGGAACATATTCCTGTAAATTGCCCAGTTAGAAATAAGGTCGGCCTCAGCAAAAGTGAGAGCATCCGTATAATCAAGACAGAAGATGGGTGTTTTGTTCAGTCCTGCCATTTGCATGAATTAAATCCTTGCGGGCAACGCCATGGGCAGCATCATAAACAGGATGCCATTGGCCCCTAGAAAATATTTCCAGTTGCTCCGTAAACTGAGTAATCTTGGCTCCGACTCTCAGGTGCCTATGCCTGATTCTAGAGTCGTCAGATATTCGCCTAATGAATTCCTTTTTCTAATCATCAGTCCAGGAGCCTGTGAATGTTCAGCCGTGTCATCAGATGGGATCCAATGAGATTTACCTTCCTGGATACCTGCTCTATATTAGCATAAATCCTGGCTGTGTCAAGAAAATCGCCTTCGGCGATAACTTCAATGCGATTTTCAGTAGTATAGGAAAGTTTTACTTGCGGAGGCAGTATTGCCTAACGGCACTGCTTCGCGGTGTTTCACCGTATACTTTCCTATACTGCAAGGAAAATCCGCCGCCTTCTCTCTATCGACTTCTCTTATGAGCACTATTCCTAAGCCCATTAAGAACCAGAAGGTCATGGCCACTTCGGTAGCATGGAAATGGTGATCGAAAAGGCTGGCAATTAGTATGCCGACTACACCGGCCAGGATACTGGCTATGAGAGCGTCTCCTGGATTAGCTCCTCCTCCCCGGAAGAACCCTCGCCCCCTCTGCTCACTCACGCCTTCTGTTCGAAGAAGATGGCTTGCCCTGTCTCTACGAACCTCCTTTCCACCCGCCCTCAAGGTTCGCAATCCGTTCTGGAAGAAGGTCAGAAGCAGCCAGATATAGGCGGCTAAGCCCGGAATTCCAATAGAGGCAGCCAGGTAAAGATAAAGATTATGGCAACGGCGAAATATGTGTGGCGAGTCGCATGGCTTGTATAGAGGATACGCGCTCAGATATGCATCTCCTAAGCCAACTCCAGTAATTGGATGGTCCTTTATCATATTAAGAGCTACACGCCAGTCAGAGATGCGAACTTCCTGGCTGAGGTGCACCTCAGCCAGCGACTTGGCCCTGGAGATGACTGAATCGGGTAGCAGTAGAGAAAACAGCACCAGAATAGCGGCAAGGACTACAAAGATTCTCTTATCTCGCAAAAATCCCAGGAAAACCATTGCTCCAAAGAGACCTATCCATGGACCTCGAGCAAATGTAAAGGGGACGGTAGCAAACATAAGCAGAGCCCCAAGTCCGAAGCTGAGGCGCCACCGGAGAGAACGACCCCAGAGGCATTGTCCTAAAATCACCGGTATAGTCATAGCAAAGTATACGCCGAGGCGAAGGCACTTGCCCAAACCAGTTGCCCGTCTCCCTAAAACAAAGAAGTTGTGCATACCGTAAAGACTTATGTAGATGCTCCCGGCCAGAAGAGCAATTAGCAACCATCGCACTTGCCTCTTTTCCTTTACATGATTGATTATTAGGTAGAACCACAAAAAATAGGCCAATAGATGTACCGCCTCCTCCAGGCTAGCCCTTACATCGTAGGAGGTAATCAGGGCGAGAATACAGAGGCAAAAATAGACTAAGATGGGAAGGTCAAGGGGAGTTTTTGAAAAATAAGGCTTCTGCCCTCTTTTAAGAACCAGGAGAGCGCCCCATATAAGAAGTCCATAGGGAACATACTTGTAGGTATTACCTCCCAGTCTAACCGTGATAGAAAATATGTTGAAACTTATCCTCTCCATGGGAATCATAAAAACCATCAGGCAAAGATAGACCTGCATGGCTTTCTCGCATCTTCTTATTGCTCTCTGCCCTAATTTTTCAGGAAAAGTGATATCCATTTAACTTCATCCAAAAAATAAAGAGGGGCCATTCCCTCTTTCTGGGAGGCTATCCTCCAGAGAAGGATTATATCATAACCCTCAACCCTGTCAACTGCATAATTTTTTGTGCAATACTGCTGTTACCTTCTCCAATACCTCTGATACAGCTATTCCCTTCATACAGGACAGACTCTTGCATTTCTTGCGCCAGCAGGGGAGGCAGGCTAAGTCCTTTTTAACCACAAAATTACCATCCCCGTAGGGGCCATTCCTCGTAGAATCAATGGGGCCATATAGGCCGATGACTCTTTTACCCAGAGCGGCGGCTATATGCAGTGGTCCAGTATCGGATGAGACCATCGTCTGACACTTAGCCAGAAGGGCTATCAACTGACCAAGGGTAGTTGGACAGGATATAATCGGACTTGACTTAGAGAGCCTGCAGACTTCTTTCACCAGAAGCTTCTCTCCCGGGCCATAGGTTAGAACTACATCTACATCTTCAAAATCAGACTTAATTCTATCAGCTAATTCGCTGTAGCGCTCCGATGGCCACCTTTTGGTAGACCAGGTAACTCCAGGATGGAGGATAATTATTCTCTTCCCTTCAATTCCATTACTCTTTAAAAATGATTCTATGTATTTTGACTCCTGCTCGCCTATATTGATATTAAAACAGATTTCGTCATTTCCCGCTCCCAGTCTTTTAGCAAAATTTAGGTTTCTCTCTAAGATATGAGAGGCACTGCCCTCAGTTACTTTCACATTGCTAAAGATAGTGCTTACCCACTCCACCCTTGAACTTCCTGCTTTAAAGCCGAGCCTTACAGGAGAGCCACTCAGCCAGGCCAGAAGAGCGCCTTTTAGACTTCCCTGCAGTTCAAGCACTGCGTCGTATCTATTCCTTCTCAACTTTCTTATCACTTTAAAGAAGGATGCTATCGTTTTGGTAGCTGACCTTGTCCTTTCAAAAACTATCACCTCGTCCAGAGCGGGATGACCGGTCAATATATCCTTAGCCTTCGGCTCAACCAACCAGGCAATATGCATCCCGGGAAACTTCTCCCTGAGAGCATTCAGGGTGGGCAGGGTATGAACAACATCCCCAATAGAGCCTAATTTTACTATCAGGATGCGCTGAGGCTTCTCTCCTACTGGTTGATTATTAACCATCACCCACTATCCTTAATGCTTCTTCCATCCGATGAAGATAAGTGTGGTCCCGGTAGCTCCTTTCCTGGCCTTTCTCAGCTATAGCCTGTCGCTTCCTGTCATTATTTAGATAATATTCTATTGATCTTCGCAAGTCAGAAACACTGCTATAGCAGGC
>CAZLTH010000198.1:0-3871 GCA_964562355.1 uncultured Syntrophomonadaceae bacterium
ATTCGCGAAGGCGGCCGTACTGTAGGCGCTGGTGTTGTTACTGGCCTAAATTAGAAGACTGCCCCATTCGACTCGCTACGCTCGCTCAGGGCAAGCTCTGAGCGAGCGTAGCGAGTCGAATGGGTTGTGTGTTGGACAAAGGGAAGAACGAGGGATGAGGACGAGAGGTTAGAAGTTAGAGGGAGGAATATGGGAAAATGCGGGTAAAAGTAACTTTGGCCTGTACGAGTTGTAAGCAACGCAATTATATGACCACAAAAAACAGGCATAACAATCCTGATCGTCTGGAAATGAAAAAATACTGCCGTTTTTGTGACAAGCATATTATGCACAAAGAAACTCGTTAGGAAAATATTTACAGTTTGTTGATTGCTTAGTTAGAGGGGGATTTGCTAGTGACATTTGCTGAGCCGTTTAAGAAAGTGGGAAAACACTATAAAGATGTGCGAGCTGAGCTAAGAAAAGTACATTGGCCTAGCAGGAAAGAGCTTTATTTGTATAGCTCTATAGTCTTGTCCATGGTGATTATTATCGGTGTCTTTTTTTGGGCATTAGACACTGGATTTACAGCTCTTCTAAGGGTTCTTTTGCAATAAAACTAGATAAGTTAGAAGTGGAATGGGTCTTTTGGAAGCTAGAATTGAGAAGGGATAAGTGAGAAGTGAGAAAATGAGTGAAAAAAAATGGTATGTTATTCACACTTATGCCGGCTATGAAAACAAAGTCAAAGCCAACCTGGAAAAACGGGTGGAATCCATGGAAATGCAGGACAAGATATTCCGAGTCCTGATATTGATGGAAAAAACCATAGAGTTTAAAGATGGTAAACGGAAAGTTGTACTAAAAAAAGTTTTTCCCGGCTATGTTTTGGTAGAGATGCTGGTAGAGGATGACTCTTGGTATGTTGTTCGCAATACACCTGGAGTTACGGGATTTGTTGGTTCTGGCAATAAGCCGGTACCTCTTTCTACAGAAGAATCTTCTAAGATTTTACGCCAGATGGGAATAACTGATGGCAAACCAAAAGTGGACTTTTCTTTGGGCGAAAGCATCCAGGTCAGAGAGGGACCGTTTACTAATTTTACAGGTAAAATCGATGATATAAATGAAGAAAAGAGAAAATTAAAAGTATTGGTTTCTATGTTTGGTCGGGAAACACCTGTTGAGCTAGAGTTTCATCAGGTAGAAAAAATGTAGGGAGGTGGCAACATTATGGCCAAAAGAAAAAAAGTTGTAACTGTTATTAAATTGCAAATTCCTGCTGCTAAAGCGACTCCTGCTCCTCCTGTTGGACCGGCTCTAGGGCAACACGGTTTGAATATTATGGCTTTTTGCAAGGAGTTTAACGATAAGACAGCTAGTCAGGCTGGTTTGATTATTCCTGTGGAAATTTCTGTTTTTGAGGATCGCTCTTTTGTATTTATTACTAAGACACCTCCTGCAGCAATCCTGCTTAAAAAGGCGGCAGGTCTGGAGAAGGCTTCAGGGGAGCCTAACCGAGTAAAAGTGGCTACTATTTCTCGCAAGAAGGTACAAGAGATAGCCGAGCTTAAAAAGGAAGATCTTAACGCAGCAGACGTGGGAGCAGCTATGCGTATGATAGAAGGTACCGCTCGGAGTATGGGTATTTTAATTGAGAATTGAGAATTAAGAATTGGTTAAGAAGGGAGGTTCAGAGAGTTGCAACGTAGTAAAAAATATCTGGAAGCGAGTAAAAAGTTTGATGTTACTTTTTTGCATGAACCGGAAGATGCATTTAAAATGGTTAAAGAAACTGCCTCAGCTAAATTTGATGAGACCGTTGAAGTGGCCATAAAGTTGGGAGTAGATCCCAAGCATGCTGATCAGCAGATTCGTGGGGCGCTAGTTTTGCCGAATGGTACGGGAAAAGAGAAGAAGGTCTTAGTATTTGCCAAGGGTGAAAAAATTAAAGAGGCTGAAGAGGCAAAGGCTGATTATGTTGGCGGCGAGGATTTGATTAAAAAGATCGAAGCCGGCTGGCTTGGTTTTGATATTGCTATTTCTACTCCTGATATGATGAGGTTTGTGGGTAAATTGGGGAGGGTCTTGGGTCCTAGAGGGATGATGCCTAATCCGAAAACGGGTACTGTCACTTTTGATGTGGCGAAGGCTATACAGGAGTTTAAGGCGGGCAAAGTAGAGTATCGTACAGAGAAGACAGGGATTATTCATCTTCCTGTGGGGAAAGTTTCTTTTGCCACAGAAAAGCTTTTAGAGAATTTTTATGCCATTATGGATACCCTTATAAAGGCCAAACCCACTTCTGCTAAAGGGCAGTATGTGCGAACAATTACAGTTTCTTCGTGCATGGGTCCTGGTATAAAGATTAATGGGCAACAGGCAGCTTCTTTGGGGAAATAAGTTTTCAAAATTGGAATCCTAATCTAATATAGTTTGTTTTGCCACAGACAGCAGGTACTCGAAGAGTTTAAAGTAGAGCCAGCCGAGGCAGAACGTGATTGAGTTAATTTAAGTTTAGCAGAATTTTGCTAACTGCTTAATGTTTACTTGTCAGTTCTGACCCTCGTTCTGAGTTGCGAGGGCTTATTTATTTGGTTTTTAGAAAGAGGTATTATTTTAGAGGTTAGAAGTTAGAGATTAGAAGTTAGAACAAATATTAGGGGTTACCTTTCCAACTTCCAACATCCCACTTCCAACCTCCAACTTAGGAGGTGTATTTATTGGGCAATAGGCAGTTTAAAGAAGAGATGGTGGCAGAGATTAGAGACAAGTTGGAGAAATCTTCTGCTTTGGTTCTGACAGATTACAGGGGATTGAATGTGGCTGAAGCTACTGATCTAAGGCGCCAGTTACGAGAAGAAGGTATCGAGTTCAAGGTGCTTAAAAACACTCTTATCAGAAGGGCAGCTAATGAACTGGGTTATGATGAACTTGAACCTTTTCTGCAAGGACCTACAGCTATAGCTTTTGGCTATGAAGATCCGGCATTGCCGGCCAACATTATCTTTAAGTTCGCTAAAAGTACTGATAAGCTGGAGATCAAAGCGGGAATGTTATCCGGGGAAGTAATTTTAGCTGCTGACGTTCATAACTTGGCTAGCTTACCTTCGAGAGAAGTTCTTCTATCCCAAGTTTTAAGTGTTTTTCAGTCTCCATTGGTGGGGATTACTTCTGTTCTGCAGGCTAACTTGCGTAGTTTTGTTAACGTGTTGGATGCGTATTTGGAAGTGAAAAGTAGAAAGTTTGAAAGTTGAAAGTTGGAAAGTAGAAAGTAGGGGCGAATGGCTGTTCGCCCTAAGGAAGTTAAAAACAAAAATGAGAGGTGTGAAGGTAAATGTCTAAAATACAAGAAGTGTTGGAAATTGTTAAGGGTATGACCGTGTTGGAACTTTCAGAGCTGGTAAAAACTTTCGAGGAAGAGTTTGGTGTCTCTGCTGCTGCTCCTATGGTTGCGGCTGCTCCTGCTGCTGTAGCTGAGGAAGCCCAAGAGGAGCAAACAGAGTTTGATGTAATAATTACTGCGCCGGGAGACAAAAAGATTCAGGCAATTAAAGCTGTACGCGAACTTACAAGCTTGGGACTAAAAGAAGCCAAGGCGCTGGTAGATCAAGCTCCTAAAGCCGTCAAAGAAAAAGTAAGCAAAGAAGAAGCAGAAGAGGTTAAGAAAAAGTTGGAAGAAGCAGGTGCTTCAGTAGAAATTAAGTAAAACAGTTAAAAGGCACTTCGCAGGGAGTGCTTTTTAATTTAATAAAAGTTTTTAGCAAAGTCAGTATCTTATATTATATAAAGCATACTGACTTTTTATTTGTACCCAAAAAACAAAAAGCGCAAAATTTGGGTGGGATTTAATCTTATGTAACAAATAATTACATAATTGGGAATAATGATA
>CAZLTH010000199.1:0-3854 GCA_964562355.1 uncultured Syntrophomonadaceae bacterium
TTTGCCGGCCCATTGTAATTGCGGGTCTAAATGCGGATCGTATTTATACTTCTTCAGTAGTTGCCATAATTAGAGAAACATTGATAATAATGAACTTAGGATTTATTTCTCCTACATTTTCCTACAAAATTGGTATCCGAGAAAGCTCTATAAATAACACGAGTTACGCATTATTTTTAGATGTCAGAAATGTAACCCTTTCAATTACAAAGAGTTATGAGAAACATGGCGCTATTTGACTGTAAAATAAGTTTTACTGTAACCCATTGATTATCAAATAGTTACAAAAAGGGTGCGTAACTCGTGTAGATAAACACCCTCGTCGAGGGGAAGAAATAACAGGGATCAACTTTTGTAGGACGCAGTCTCATCAATTTAAAGAGCAGTGTAGGAAGACCCACCAAAACCTGATTTGTTATCGTCATAACCTATTGAAATTCAATGCCCTGCATTTTGGAGATTTTAATTTTGGCAACTACTGATTGAGCAAATCGGAATTCACCCCTAAAATACACATATCCGCATGTATATCTTTTCTCTTGAACATCATAGCGTTACGGGGATTGAAATACAGATTAACAAAATCGTGCAATTTATATTTACCTCCGGGGACAGGCTTATTCTTGCGACGCTCCTGAATTACACCGTTTGCAATACTCTTATGCCTAAGCTTCAACTGCTTTATGCGGTTATGCGACAATAGTCCACACGTCAGAATTTTCAATCGGCGTTATGAAATACAGTTCTTTTATATCGGAGATATTCATTATTTTCAATAATTAAGTATGGCGTCCCCCGATTTTCATTTTACATGTATTTTTGGAGTTGTCAGGTCAAAAATGCACTTTTATCTCCCGCAGCATTTCTTGTATTTCTTTCCACTGCCGCAGGGGCAGGGCTCATTTCTCCCAACCTTCTTTCCCTCCCGACGATAGGTGGTCACCTTGGCGGGCTGAGCTCCAGGCTCAGGCGGGGATTCAGGCTGAAGACCGGGCCGAACTGGCTCTGCGGTTGGCTGCCTCAGCCGGGCTCCTCTCATCCCGCCTGCCTCCGGGTGAAGGAATTCCTGTGGAACTCTCAGGAAGACGCCTTCCATCCCCTCCCGGATGGGGCGCAGTCTGAAGATGGATTGGATGGTATCCTCTTCAATCCGGCGCTTTAAATCCTGGAACATGGCAAAGCCTTCAAGGTTGTACAGGACCACGGGAGCTGTCTCACCAGCCCGGTCATGTACCGCCACTCTCAGATGGTCCATAGCATAGAGGTGGTCCTTCCACTTGGAATCAATCATATGAAGGAGTATACTTCGTTCAAACTCTCTCATGGCAGAGGAGCCGATATCCTTCTCCTTAACTTCATAGGCCTCCCGGGCCTGATTCATAACGAGCTCCCTGAGTTGCTGGTGGCTGGAGAGTTCTTTGTCCGGAAGCCGCAATGGGAAGATGCGATTGATTCTTTCCTCCAGACCTTTAAGATCCCAATCCTCCTGATGGACATCGGGACTGGCATAGTCATTTATAATTCCACCCTTTAATTTCCCACGTTCATCCTCCACTCCCTCCAACAATTCTCCAATCATCCGGAAGATCTCTTCCTTAAGTTCATCTCTCTCCAGCACCATCCGCCGATCCTCATAGATAACCTGACGCTGTCTGTTCATTACATCGTCGAACTTAAGGAGGTTCTTGCGAATGTCAAAATTGTGTGCCTCCACCTGCCGCTGGGCTCTCTCTATGGTGCGACTTAGCAGACGGTGCTCTAATGGCCGTCCCCTCTCCCAGCCAATTCTCTCCATGAGGCCGGAAATTCTCTCCGAGGCGAAGAGGCGCATGAGGTCATCTTGCAGGGAAAGATAGAATCGGGAGGAGCCGGGGTCCCCCTGCCTTCCTGCCCTTCCTCTGAGCTGATTGTCAATACGCCTGGCCTCATGCCGTTCCGTTCCCAGTATATGGAGACCTCCCAACTGGACCACTTTCTCACGTTCCAGAGCTACTTCTTTCTCAGCTTCAGCTAAAACTTCCTGGAAGGTTTCCTGGCTCACCTTGTCTGGGTCCAGTCCTCGCTCGCTTAACCTGGTTTTAGCTAAAAACCGGGGATTCCCTCCAAGGAGAATATCGGTTCCCCGTCCAGCCATATTGGTAGCAATGGTCACTGCTCCCAGACGGCCCGCCTGGGCCACAATCTCTGCTTCTTTCTCGTGGTAGCGAGCATTAAGAACATGATGTGGTATCCCTCGCCTCTTCAACATCCGGCTCAAGGTTTCTGATTTCTCGATGTGTATAGTTCCCACCAAAACCGGTCGCCCCTGCTTGTGCAGCTCGGCTATCTCCTCTACGACTGCCTCATACTTCTCCTCCAGGGTTTTATAGATCACATCCGGTCTCTCATCTCGTATTAAGGTGCGATTCGGGGGTATGACAATTACATCCAATTTGTAAATTTCATGGAACTCAGCCGCCTCGGTATCGGCGGTGCCGGTCATGCCGGCTAACTTCCCATAGAGACGGAAGTAGTTCTGGAAAGTGATGGTGGCTAAGGTCTGGTTCTCCCGCTCGATCCTCACTCCTTCCTTGGCTTCAACTGCCTGATGCAGTCCATCACTCCACCGACGCCCGGGCATCAGCCTTCCGGTGAATTCATCTACAATAAGCACCTGTCCCTCCTTGACCATGTAGTCTACGTCCCGCTTAAAGAGGCTGTGTGCCCTTAAGGCCTGATTTATGTGATGGACTACTTCCATCTGGCTCGGGTCTTCAGAGAGATGGGGCCGGTTAAGGCGCTTCTCGCACTTACGCCATCCCTCCTCGGTGAGGGTAACCGTATGATGTTTCTCGTCAACTAAATAGTCATAGCCAGTTTCCAGACTTATTCCCTGATTCTTAGCATCAATTAACTCCGCTTCGGTAACGAACCTTGCTTTTAAATGGCGAACTAATTTATCAACGGTGTAATAGATGTCGGTGGCCTCTTCAGCCGGACCGGAGATGATCAGGGGAGTCCTGGATTCATCAATGAGAATGCTATCCACCTCATCAACGATGGCATAATGGAGCTGGCCCTGAACTCTATCCTCTTTCCTTATGACCATATTGTCCCTGAGGTAATCAAATCCAAATTCGTTGTTGGTCCCGTAGGTGATGTCACATTGATAGGCCTTCCGCCTTTCCGCCGGTTCCATATCGTGCTGAATTGCGCCTACCGTTAACCCCAAAAATTCATAAATGGGTCCCATCCACTGCCTGTCCCGACGAGCTAAATAGTCATTGACCGTAACCAAGTGACAACCCTTTCCGGTCAGGGCATTTAGATAAAGGGGCATAGTGGCCACCAGGGTCTTTCCTTCACCTGTGGCCATTTCAGCGATCTTGCCCTCATGTAAGACCTTCGCTCCAATGAGCTGAACGTCATATGGCCTCTCGCCCAGCGTCCGCCTGGCTGCTTCCCTGACTACCGCGAAGGCCTCCGGGAGTACCGGTTCCAGTATCTGATTCTCGCATACCTTTACCTTCTCTTTTACTTTCTGTTTCTCCTCAGGTGAGCCAACTGCCTCCATCTGCTTCCTGAGAGTCTCCAGTTGCCCCGAAAAATCCTTGGCGTTCTCCTCAATACGCTTTCTGAACTCATCGGTCTTGGCCCGAAGCTCCCCATCGCTCATCTTGCTAATCTTCGGTTCTAAAGCATTAACTTCATCCACCGTCGTTTGAAGGCGGCGGAGTTCCCGCTCATTCTTCGTCTTAAATACCTTCCTCAGAATAGAACCACTCATAATTCGCTCTACCTTTTAAGCTTTGCCTCAGTGACCATCAAATTCTATCAAATAAAGGAGTCACTGTCAACTGCAATCCGCACTTTCT
>CAZLTH010000200.1:0-3775 GCA_964562355.1 uncultured Syntrophomonadaceae bacterium
CGGCAAATAGTATTCAGTCTCCCCAAGATGCTGAGGAGACACTTCATGTATAACCTGAAGAATGTGCCAATAGCCCACCTTCAGTAGAGCCACCTGAGCTTACCTATGAGCCCATATTTGATGACCTCCCCGTAGATGAGCAGATAGAACTTGCCCGGGCAATGAGATAAAAACTCTGCTGGTAGAGGAACAGTAGGGCTCTGCCCAAAACCCTCATCCTCCCCTTTTTCTGGAAGCATAGGAAAGTATAAAATACTTTCCTATGCGGATTAGGGGTGTTAGGGGGCATAATCTGATGCCCCTTAAGGGGTAACAGTGAGCGCAGCGAACGCCCTAGGGGGAACCCCTGGGAAGGAAATGAGCGAAGCGAATTTTCTTGCAAATAAGGGGAAAGCCCTGCACTTTCTTCTTGATAAGATTCCCTGCCAATGGTAAATTTTGTAATGATGGGGGGTAGTAGAGGCAGGAAAAGGGGCATTGTCTCAGTGGGTGAAAAAACGAACTTCCTATGGGTAATAGGGAAAGGTCGACCTCTTCCTCCATCCTGGAGACGCAGTAGTTAAGAATCTTTGAGGCAAAGCCCCGCTGGCGGTACTCAGCCTTAGTGGCTACCCCGCCAATCCCCCCCACCTCCAGAACCCTTCCTCTGACAAAAGCTTTTAGGGGAATTATGGATACATGGCTTACTATTTGACCATCCTCTTTAATGATGATCACACGAGTTACGCACCCTTTTTGTAACTATTTGATAATCAATGGGTTACAGTAAAACTTATTTTACAGTCAAATAGCGCCATGTTTCTCATAACTCTTTGTAATTGAAAGGGTTACATTTCTGACATCTAAAAATAATGCGTAACTCGTGTGATCATATTCTTAAGCGTCTCTTCCCGGTTAGTATAGACCTGGGGGTAGTTATCCCGCATGCTTTTCTTAAATATCTGGTTAAGGAGAATCATTACCTCCTCAAATTCTTCCTTCCTGGCTGGTCTTGGCCCCTCCATCTTCAGCCCCGATAAGTTTCCTTCACCAATATATTATTGTCCTGATAATCTTTCAAGTCTGTATAACACACTTAAGATTTCATAAACAAAATTAGGCCTCTTCTTTCTCTGTTTTTGCAAACATTTCATTATAATATGTTCTATGCCTGCCGGTATGGTGGGATCAAAATCACCTGGGTTTTTTACTCCTGAATGTAGATGTTTTGTGGTTATCTCTTCTATATATCCTTTTTTAAAACCCTTGGCCATTTCCAACTCTTTCCTTTCATCATATTGAAATTTACCCGTCTCTTGAAAATGTTTTTCTTGCAGGGAAGAAAGAAAAGGGGGTCTTCCGGCATAGATTTCATAACTCAACGCCCCTAAGGAGTAGAGGTCAGACCTTATATCAAGCTTGTCTCCTCTTATCTGTTCCGGTGACATGTATAGGGGGGTCCCCCTCATTCTTTTTTTGTGAAAAAGACTTTTTCTTTCTAGCACAGAAAATCCGAAATCGGTCCAGACAATATTTTCCCTGGTAATTTTTTCTCCCTCTCTTATCATAACATTTTCTGGTTTAATATCACCATGTAAAATTGGATGGCCTTTTCCCTCGCCTTTTTCATTAACATAATATCCTTCGTGCATGTAAAGAAGACCTAAACAAGCTCCGATCACGATTTCCAATTTGTCTTCCAAAGAAAGCCTGCCTTCACGCAGGTGCTTTCTTAAATCCCTCCCTTCAATATAATCCATAATTAAATAATAATTGTCCTGAGAATAGATGAAATCATAGATTTTAACAACATTGCCATGGTCAAACCGTTTTGCCAGCTTAAATTCATTTTTCAAGGCAATAATCGTTCTTTTATTTTCTAACATTTCACTTGTCAAAAACTTGGCGGCTAATATTCTACCATCTCTTATGTCAATTACTTTATGAACATGGCCCATACCCCCCCGGCCTATTTCCTCCTTTATTTCATACCTATTGTTGATCAACTTCCCAATGTCAGCCAATTCTCTCATTATACTCCTCCCGGCATAATATTATACCTATGTGGACGTTTCCTACGGGGACAGGCCCCTATACTACTCCTAACCAAGATATGCCTCTACTATCGTCTGGCAATCGGATTGAAAATCCAATATTACAAACTATTACATATCACATTCTACGGGCGCTGTCAAAGAAAAGGTTCAGAAAAAGGTGAAGCAGCGGAGGTATTGGGCGCGAGACTTTTTCATAAAAATTAGTTCTGGTAGGCGTCTCGGAGAAGTTTTGATTGACACTCGTAAGCCCGGCGGGGGTTCTGGGGAGTCTTCATCAGAGATATCTCCTGAGTAAAGAGCCGGGCTAGGTGCATGGTATGGGAATTACGTTTCTTCATCTCCCTCCGGTAAAGGGGATGGTCCCGGTTGATGAAGATAGTTGTTCCCTCGCTGAAACATTCCGGACCATCGGGGCCGAAATTATCCAGGCAGCAGCTAACGCCACTGTGGCCTATCTTAACCTTGCAGATAACGGCATGAGGAGTGAGCTGCCTCACCCGGGGAAGTTTACTTTTTTTTCTCTTTCCCCTTTTCCCTTCCCTACCCTTCTCCATGCCAGCCTTTGACCGGGGGGAAGGGCTCACCAGGCCAGCTCCCCCAACTCCCGGAATATTGTCAGCCAGGGGCAGTTCTCCGAAGGGAGAGAAATCAGGATTAAGGGCCAGAGCTTTCTGGACCCGGACAAGGGCATCTTTCAAGGCCCGACGCGTCTTAACATTTTCCTTCTCACTGGTCATCTCTGTGAGAACTTCCCGAACGTGCCCCATTACCTGTTTCATAATGTGGAAGAAAACCTTGTATTCCCCGGAATCAACGATAAACCCGGAACGGTCAGTGGTAAGGGGAAGGAAGTCAGCGTGAACTTCTCCTTTGACTCTGGCCACAGATTTCCCCCAGGATTCCATGCCAAATAGCTCGCGTTTTATGGTTACCTGCTTCGCCTTACATTCAATGCCGAGGTCGTGAGTAGAAGCCTGTGAGGAGGGAATAATAACAATCTCTCCGTGAATTACGCCGTAGTCTGTTCCTTCCAGAAAGGGAATTTTTCTCCCGGGTAATTGGCGGACCGTTATCGGTCTTCCATTGAGATAAACCCTGAAGTTCTCCGCCTTCAGAGGAACGCTTTCCCTGATTCTCTTTTCCACCGCCTCCAAATCGAAACGGCGGGTCATCTGGGAAAGGGTCACGGTCGTTCCCTCTCCCCGCTGAGGATTCGGCGGCTTTACCTCAAGAGGCAGTTGCCAGGGATTTTCTCCTTTCTCCCACTCCTCTTTATCGAAAGTGACGGTAGCGGCGAAGGAACCACACTGAGTATAAACCTCAAATCGCTGGCAGGCTGATAGGGTAGCAAATTTGCCAATCCCGAACTGCCCGATACGGTCCCGCTGGAAACGAGGGGATTTACTGTGAATCTTCTTAAAAGGAGAGCCAACGTTAAAATACTGCTCCAGTCCTTTCCTGTCCATCCCGCTTCCATTGTCCTCAACGACGATGGAATCTTCGCCCAGGGCCACCTTTACCTCGGTAGCATCGGCATCGTAAGCGTTATTCACCAGCTCCCGGATGAGCTCGATACTCTCCGAATAAAGCTTCTCACCTATGGTGAGTAGATGGCTCTTATCAACAACGATGGGAAGAAATTTATTCATTGTTTTTACTGACTCCGGCGCAGCCTTTTTAAAAAAGCCTTGTTGCCCTTCCCCCACTCTTTAATTAGATGACGACTAACAAAATATTCT
>CAZLTH010000201.1:0-3775 GCA_964562355.1 uncultured Syntrophomonadaceae bacterium
CAAAGCAGCCGCCAACACCATAACAACCCCCAATAACTGCCCTAAGGTCAATCCCTCGTGCAGCAAAACAACTCCCAAGAAAACTGCTACTACCACTTCTACAGTAGCCACTACAGTAGCTCTCCCCGCTTCTACCTGGGTTAACCCCCGGCTATAAAGCCCATAAGCAGCTAAGGTAGAAACTAAAGCCAGATAAGTTGCCGATCCTATCGCCGCTGGTGTAAAAGGTAGGAAAAATCCCCATGGAATTGTTCCTATAAACATAAAAAGACAACCAAAAAACAAAAAGCCTGTTTTTTTACTATACTTCATATTTTCTTGTCATATTCATTAAATCTTGCCGGATTTCCTGACGAAAAACCTCTGGCGCAATTACTTCCGCATATTGACCCCAACTCAAAATCCACTTTTTAAGCTCCCGGGTTCCTTTAACAGTTACTCTAAAAATAATTTCCCCTTCTCCCAGTTCCTGGATAGTCTGTGTGCTATGCCAGCTCCCCTCTTTGATCAAACCAGAAATTTGAGGTGAAAACTTAACTGTGATTTCCAGGGGATCCGCCTTAGCTGCCTGCCAATTCCTATAAATGCTTTTTTGTAAATCAAAATCACCCGGCCAGGGGAAAATGTCCTCTGTAACATTTATACTATCTACCTTATCCAAACGAAAAAAACTAATTTCTTTTTTTTGACAACAAAAAGCAACTAGGCTCCAGGTTCCGTCCTTGAAAATCACATGATGTGGCTCTACCCTGTAACTATCTACACCGTTAGCAGAATCAGAATGGCACGCAAGCTCAAGAACCTGACGTTTGGCAATGGCCTCGTTTATCTGGCTAAAAATATTTTCCCAGGGGAAATTTCCTTTGATCTGGTCTATTAGAAAACTGAGCCTCGGTTCCAAGCGAACAAAAAACTCTTTTTCTGACCTAGCTACAACATCACTTATTTTATTTAAAGCTGTTTGCAGATTTTCCTGAAAAGGAAAATCTGGTTTTTGTAGAATAATCCTAGCAGCAACAAAAACAGCCAGGGTCTCAGAACCGGTAAAAGATACCGGTCTTAAATTATAACTTCCTTTATATAAAAATCCCCCTGTCACTCCCGCCGAAGAAATCACTTCAAAACCGAGCTCTCGTAATTCCTTGACATAGCGTTGGACAGACCGTGGTTGTACCCCTATCATTCTAGCCAAGCGGCGAGCATTAATGCCGGGATATAACTGAATTGTATACAAGGTATTGAGCAATCTTTCCGCTCTGCTTACAGTATTCATCTAGAACTCCTTTTTTCTGATTTATCAGCAAGGTTAAAGTGTCCTTTTCATCTATTTTGATGTTAAAGTTTCTGTTAAATACGGTTGCCATTATATTATCATCCTCCCCACCCTGCTGCTTAAAGTATTCTGCACATAAAGGGTTTTGCATCGTTTAACCTTTCAATCTATTAAGCAGAGAAACCATATTAAGGCCTAAATGTCGACAGGTTTCTACTGCTACTTTATCTTCTGCTACACTTCTATAGAACGACATTCTTTCATTATCATAGCTTTTGTATAAAGTAGCCATCGAGCCACCATTGATAATCGGATCCGTCCCTTGGCGGTCACCCACAATCAGCAACCCATGACTTCTCAAAAAGTTATATAGGATTTGTAAAGTTATTTCTTGGCCACCATTTCTCAAACCAGCAACAGCCAAAGCCCCACCTACTTTGCCATCTAGGTAATTAGCAGTCATATGCAGCGGTCGGGAACGATCTATAAAATCTTTCAATCGCCCTGTAACATTGGCAAAATATACCGGAGAACCAAGAACAATACCATCGACCTCTTTCAATTTTTCATAAAGTTCTGTCATGTCATCATCTTTGATGCTGCACTCCGGCTTGAAAAGACATTTGTTGCAGGAAGTACAGGGCTTGATATCTAAATCTGTTATCTCTAGAAGCTCCGTCTCCGCACCTTGACCTTTTGCTGCCTCCAGTACAATTTCCAACAAACGTGCTGTATTCTTCCCTTTTCTGTGACTACCATTAATCGCAAGAATCTTCAAAATAATCCCTCCTTATTTTCTTCCTTTGCTTTTTACCCTTGATGCACCCTTCTTAATCCTCAATATAAAAACCACTACCACTTTCCAACTTCCTCGTACATGCTTAGCACCTCAACCCCTGTCAACTGTAAACTGTAAACCACCACCACTGCCCTACTGACTTACTGAGTCACTTAGTCACTTAGTCACTAACTTACGTATTTCTTTCATAAATAATACGCAGCCCCTCCAAAGTAAGAAACTGGTGCACTTTATCTATACTTTTGGAGGCAGTCGCTATCCCGGAAGCATGCCCACCTGTAGCCACTACTAAGGATTTTCTGCCTAACTCTTTTTTTATCCGCTCGGCAATACCATCTACTTGACCCACAAAACCAAAATAAATACCTGACTGCATGCTGCTAACAGTATCTTTTCCTATTATTTTCTGTGGGCAAAGAAACTCTACCCGGGGAAGTTTGGCTGCCCGCTGAAAAAGCGCTTCCGTAGAGATCCCAATTCCAGGAGCAATTGCACCTCCAAGATACTCCCCACGAGAAGAAATAGCACAAAAAGTAGTGGCCGTACCGAAATCAACAACTATGAGGGGTGGCTCGTAAAGATGAATAGCTGCCACAGCATTCACTACCCTATCTGCTCCTACCTCACGTGGGTTGTCCATACGAATATTAAGCCCTGTCTTTATACCGGGACCAACTACCAGTGGGGACAAGTCAAAGTACTTCTGCGCCATGGCCACAAGTGCCGGAATCAGAGGAGGAACGACTGTGGAAATAATTATGCCTGTTATATTTTCAAACTTAAGCCCACTACAGGCCATGAGATTTTTTAAAAGAATACCGTACTCATCTTCTGTCTGCTGGCGAGTTGTAGAAATTCGCCAATGATAAAGAAGTTTATCTTCTTGAAATAACCCCAGAACAATATTGGTATTCCCTACATCTATAGTTAGAAGCATGTTTTATTCTCCATTCTTCATTGTAGGGGGACACGATGGTTATCAGAGTTATCGTGTCCCCCTTGCCATGGCAACAAGGATATACTCTAATAATACCAAAAAGAGAAACAAATAACAATCCCTTGGGAAAAAGTGAGTGAATCAGCCCATCAGCATGTAGCTTCACATAGCCAACCACTCACTCAACTCCTTTGATTACCGCCAGTGGTTTTAAGCGAGCTATTTTTTTGGTAATTCCTATGCCAGATAGAGTATTAACAACATCATGAATATCTTTATAAGCAAGGGGAGCTTCATCAAGAATTGCCCGCATCTTACTGGTACTAATTACAATACCCTCCATCTGATTTGACAAATCTGTGACGTTGAATTTTTCTTTAGCTCGTTTCCGGGACATTAATCTCCCGGCACCATGATTTACTGAGTTGCAGGTTTCACCCACCTTATCTGTTCCTGTCACTATATAAGAAGCTGTTCCCATAGTTCCCGGGATAATAGCAGGATGGCCTGTTTCTTTATAGATAGCAGGATTTTGAAAGTCGCCAGGAGGGAGTGCCCGGGTAGCCCCTTTTCTGTGAATGAGCCGTTTCTGCCCGTTTATCACTTCCAGTTTGGCAATATTATGGGCAACATCATAGAGTAAATTAATCTTTTTATAGTTAAACAGCTGCCAGAATACCTCTCGCACATAATGCATGATTATCTGGCGATTAGCGAAAGCAAAATTTACCGCACAGGTCATAGCAGCCAAGTAATCCTGTCCTTC
>CAZLTH010000202.1:0-3774 GCA_964562355.1 uncultured Syntrophomonadaceae bacterium
CAACCTACGGCTTAGAAGGCCGTTGCTCTTCCAGTTGAGCTACCAGGACATAAATTAGAATGGAGCGGGTGGTGGGAATCGAACCCACGTAGCTGGCTTGGAAGGCCAGTGCGCTACCATTGTGCTACACCCGCAAGTCGTTGCGACCAAACATCACAAGCTAAAGCCAAAACAACGATGAATAATACAAGCAACTTTTTCTTGCTCTATCATAAAGCTTTTCGAACAAAAAAGCAAGATGTTTTTACTCAAACTTTTGAAGACAACCTCAAGGAATTAATTCCTTGAGGTTGTCTTCAAAAAACTCCATTTTGTTTCGGCTGTTAAGATTGCAAAGAAAACTATTATAAATCCGAAAATCATTCTATTTGTAAAAATTTCAGCAAGCAGCAAAACGCCAAAAATTGCACCAAATACGGCTTCTAAACTCAAAATAATAGCTGCATGTGAGGCAGATGTGTATTTTTGTGCTGTTATTTGCGCAAAAAAACATACTAATGTGCTGAACAATGCTAAATACATTACCATCAAATAACTTTGCATCCCCACTTCTGAGGGATATGTTTCAAAAATAACAGCAGAAATAATTGATAATACAGCTGCTGTAGCTAACTGCATAATTACTAATAACACTGTGTCATATTTTCTCACGTACTGCCCTATTGAAACAATATGACAGGCAAACAAGAAAGCGCATAATATAGTTATTAAATCACCCACTTGTATTGAAAATCCATTCCTTATCGTAATGAAAGCAATACCAAGCAAAATCATAAAGGCAGACATAAATATATGTCGACCCGGTCTGTTTTTATCTACTAGCCAGTATAAAAATGGTACTATGACCACATAGGTAGCTGTTAAAAATGCGGAAGAACCTGCACTTATATATTGTAGTCCCAACGTCTGTGCAACAAATGCTGTAAATAAGAAAACCCCCGCTATGACACCTGTTTTAATCGTTTCTTTATTCAGATTCAATAGTTTTTTATGAAATATTGCAGAAACTACTAAGGTTGCGATAGTAAACCTATAGCTCAATAATATGTATGGCGAAAACGCATCTAAAGCACTCTTGGTTACAACAAATCCGCTTCCCCAAATAATTGAAACCATAAGCAGACTTAAATCTGCTCTTAACTTATATTTACTCTTCTCACTCATTTTTTTCTATTTAACCCCCTAGGTCAAGCTTGCTCTATGTCTTTTTGTTTTTGGCATAAAAAGATACATATAATGGGAACTAAAAATGCAGACTTGCTCTAAAAAAAAGGAGCCTTCCAGCATCTTTGGAAATAACCCTTATGGCATTCCTCTAAATATGGTAAGCTTTTTATTGCCTTTCCTTTCTTAGAGTGGTCTATTGAGTTTGATATCTTTTTTCAGGTTAATACCATAAATTTGAATAGCTTTATTAGCGAAGATACTATTATCTCTGTTTCAATTTAATAAGAACATTATTTTATCTGCTTGTATTTCTCTATGTAGCATTCTTTTTTCTACAAGATATTTTAAATGTGCAATAGCCTCCCCGGTAGCAAACCATTTTTGTGAAACAGGGAATGAATCCCAGGAATCAGAAACTATATCCCAGCTCATCTCTGATGCTATCTGAAAGGCACTTTTGCCACTCTTATCTACGATAGAAAGAATTTCTGCCAGCCTTTCCCGATGATGCTTTTCAAGTTCCTGAATTCTTTGTTTACAGTTTTTGATAATACTTCTGTGCCCAGGTAATACCAAAGCTATATCAAAAGCATAAATTTTTTCTAGGCTTTCCAGATATTCTTTTAATGGGTTTTTTCTTTCTGACCATGAGGAAATATTAGGAGTAATATCAGCAAGTATATGGTCTCCCGATAAAAAAATCTTTTTCCCGGATTCATAAAGACAAAGATGCCCTGGGGTATGACCGGGAGTTTCAATACATTGAAAAAGATAATCGCCACTTTCTATAGTATCGCCTTCTTTGATGATTGTAAAATCCACTTGACCCTTAGGACTATACTTGTAGCCCGGATGTTTTCTAATAGCACTTCGTAACTCGTCTTCAGGAAAACCGTTTAAACAGGCTAGGTTGTATTGCTCTTCCCACAAACCGCTATAGTTCAAAATATCCGCATCCGGCTGACTAAAATATATCTTGGCATCAGTTGCCGCAAGTTGCAAAACAAGCCCCACGTGATCTGCATGTAAGTGCGTAATAAAAAAGTCTGTTTTTTTCAGATCTACTGCCAGTTCTATTAAGGCAGCCTGTAACACGGTCAGACATTCTTCCCTGTTCATCCCCGTATCAATAATTAAATTCCGTGCAGATGTTTTAAGTATATATGAATTAGTAGCTTTTAGGGGATTCTTTGGAAGGGGAACTTCCACTTTATAAAAATTAGGTAAAACTTCTTCTATCATGTTTTTTTCTCCTCTTTCTTTTACGTATTCTTAATCAAAATTAAAATTTCCGAACCTTTTCTTTTATCTCTCAAATGATTTCGGCATTTAAAAGAGAAAACCTTTTCTTTCTTGCGATTTTAATAATATTTTCCAAAATGTGAATTAAAGCAGTTCTTTCATGCTTTTGTATACGTAAAAAAGTAGTACTTATAGCATTTCATAAATTCATATGCTATAATTAGACAACTAATTGTATCTAGGAGGATTATCTTATGAAAGTTTTTGCTTTGATAGGGGGCAGCGGTACGGGTAAAAGCTATCGTGCTCTGATGACAGCACATAAATATGATATTCCGTTAATTGTTGATGATGGGCTACTTATCCAAGGAACCAGCCTTCTATCCGGTAAATCCGCCAAGCGAGAAGTTACTCGTATAGCGGCAGTAAAAAGAGCTATCTTTGACGATAGCCAACATGCAAAGGAAGTAAAAGAACAAATATTTTCTTCAAACCATAAAAAAATTCTTATTTTAGCTACTTCTGTTAAAATGGCTGAAAAGATATCTCAAACGCTACAGTTGCCCTCTCCCCAAAAAATTATTGACATTAAAGAAATTGCCAGCACTAAAGCTATCTCCAAAGCTCTTCATCTTCGTCGAAGCAAAAACCAACATGTAATACCTATTCCTACCTTTGAAATAAAAAAAGATTTCCCCGGTTACTTAATGGATCCTCTCAAGTTCCTACTGAGAAATCCTGCCACTCCTCATGGCTGGGGGGAACGCTCCGTAATGCGCCCTGCTTACAGCTCCGTAGGTAGCTTTTATATTGCCACACAAGTTCTAACACAATTGGTGGAACACAAAGGAGAGCAAAATAGGAACATTCATAAGGTTTTAAAGGTAACGTTTACCCCTCTTCCTGAAGGGCTAAATGTTTCTCTGATAGTCACCCTAAAGTGGATAGAACAACCTTTGATATCCCTTTTAAGAAAAATGCAACAAGAGATAAAAGAAGAGTTGGAAACACTCACGGGCTTTACTGTTTTTACAGTAAATATAACGGCTAAAAAAATACATATTTCACCGACCAACGATTTCGAATAATTAGTTACGTTATAAAATTATAAAGCTGTACTTTTACAAAAAAATTTGATATAATGTCCTTGTTAAATTTTTCCCTAGCACCCAATTCGTCATCTGCAACCGCTCTTTTCTTGTACTATACTCACGAAGGCAACTAACTTACATTTTATCAGTCGATATTGCGTCAGCTGATTCTCGTTGACTAATGCTTGTCGATAAATATTAGTTTATAGTCTACACTAATATACCTTTCCACTAGGAGGATTATATGGGTAATACTATAGAAGAAAAAGAAATA
>CAZLTH010000203.1:0-3750 GCA_964562355.1 uncultured Syntrophomonadaceae bacterium
CCTCCCTGGGGGTTCCGGTATACGTGGACAACGATGCCAATTACATGGCGCTCGCCGAGAGCCATTGCATGAACTATACCGATGAAGTGTTGGTTTACGTCACCCTGAGGCGGGGGATCAAGGGCGACATCCGCATGGGCAGTAGCGTCCTGATCGGGGGGAGGGTCTTCCATGGGGCCCACGGGAATGCGGTCTCGCTGCAACATGCCTATGTGGAACTAGGAGAGGATGGACAGCTAGAGAGGGTATTGCAGGAGGAGCTGGATTCCTCTTATGATCTAAAGGAGACTGCCTCAAGGATGAAAGATCGCTTGATGATCCCGATCTTAAACCTGGTCACGCTCTTTGACCCCGCTCAGGTCGTGATCAACGCGGAGATTTTGGGAAGATACGAGGCGCTCTTCATCAAGGAGTGCGAGAAGGTCCTCAGCACCGAGCTAGAGGAGAATCTGGGCTGGCAGGTCGAGGTGACGAGAGCTCAAGATCGCCAGTTCACCTGCGCTAAGGGAGCGGCATTGTCTGTATTGCAAGATCTCTTCAGCAGGCCGGAGCATTTAGTAGAGAGACTGGGCTGTTGAAGTGGACAAAGTGGCAGAGGAGGTGATAGATGGGTTAAAGAAGAGGGAATTAGCAGAGGAGGTGATACATCGGTTAAAGAAGAGAGACTTGGCAGACCAGAATAAACTCAAATAGAGGAGGTAAGAATGTCTAGAAAGTTTCTAACCGTTTCGCTGGTGGTATTACTGGCGATGATGCTCGCGGCCTGCCCAGCCCCAACGGAAGTGGAAGTGCCGCAGAGGAGCGTGAGCATGGCCGTGCTCTGGGCCGGGGGGGAGTTGGAGGCGTTGTTGACGACTTTGGCCCCCTTTGAACAGAGGACCGGGATCGATGTAGTGGTGGAAACCGTTGGGCGAGAAATGCCTGTGGTGCTCCTCACCCGGGTGCTAGCCGGCATCCCGCCGGATGTGGCTGCAATACCTAATCCGGGACAGATGCGGGAATTCGCTGAGATGGGAGACCTGGTCTCTCTCAATGGTATCGTCGACCTGGTGGATCACCCGAAGGCCTTTCTCGACCTGGCTACCGTTGACGGGCATATCTACGGTCTCTTCCTCTCCGCAGACCTCAAGAGCCTGGTCTGGTATAGCCCCAAGGCATTTGCGGCTGCCGGGTACGAGATTCCGACCACCTGGGACGAACTCATCGCTCTCAGCGAGCAGATCGTCGCTGATGGTAAGACACCGTGGGCGCTGGGGATGGAGTCGGGCGGAGCGACCGGCTGGGTGGGGACGGACTGGATCGAGGATATCATGCTCCGAACAGCCGGGCCGGAGCTTTACGACAAGTGGGTCAATCATGAGATCCCCTGGACCCATCCGGCGGTGAAGAAAGCCTGGGAGCACTTCGGGCAGATTGTGCTCCGGGAGGATTTCGTTGACGGTGGAACGGTAGGGGCACTGACGATCCCCTTCAGCGAGTCGCCCAACGCTCTTTTCACCGACCCACCGCGTGCCTATATGCATCGCCAGGCCACCTTCATCCAGCACTTCATCCTCGAGGCCAATCCCGATCTGGTGCCGGGCGAGGATTTCAGCTTCTTCGTATTCCCGCCCATATCACCAGAGCACGGGACCCCGTTGCTTGGAGCTGGGGATCTTATAAGTGCGTTCAGGGACACCCCTGAGGTACGAGAGTTGCTCAATTACCTCGCTTCAGCCGAGGCTCAGGGCATCTGGGTCGGTGAGCTGGGCAAACTGGCCGTTAACAGGAACGTTGATCCCGCGGTCTATCCCGATCCCCTTACTGCCAAAGCCGCTGGTCTCCTGGCAGGAGCGGAGGTCTTCCGCTTTGACGCCTCCGACCTGATGCCGGCGGCGGTGGGCGCCGGAACCTTCTGGAGCGGTGTGGTGGACTACGTCGGTGGAACACCTTTGGACACCGTGCTGCAGACGATCGAGGCAAGCGCGATCGACGCCTATGGCAGGTAGACTCCAGGTAGAACGTCTGAGGCCACCATCCACAGGTGGCCTCAGACCTCACCTTCAAGGAGGATCAATATGCGCACAGGACGAGTGCAACCCTGGCTGTTTATCGGCCCGGCGGTAGGTTTACTCGTATTCTTTCTCGTCTACCCATCCATCTATACGATCTTTCTATCTTTCTTCTACGGGATGGGAGAGAGTTTTGCGGGGTGGGCCAACTACGTCCACGTCTTCACCGATAGGACTACGCTGACCGCATTTCGTAACAACGCTCTGTGGGTGGTCGTCTTTACCACCTTTACCGTCTCCTTTGGGCTAGCCTTCGCGGTGCTGCTGGATCGAGTGCGCTATGAAAAAATAATCAAGTCGATCATTTTTATTCCGATGGCCATTTCTATGGTTGGGGCCGCAACGATCTGGAGGTTCATCTATGCCTTCAGGCCGGAAGGTTCGCCGCAGGTCGGCCTCCTTAATGCGATTGTAACTGGTTTTGGGGGTCAGCCTGTGGGATGGCTGACCGAGGCGCCCTGGCTCAATAATTTCCTCCTGATCGTAGTCGGGATATGGATGTGGACCGGTTTCTGTATGGTGGTCCTTTCAGCGGCGTATAAGAACATCCCCAGGGAACTGATGGAAGCCGCCCGGATCGACGGGGCGAACGAGTGGCAAGTCTTTGGGAAAGTTACTCTTCCCTCATTAAAGCCAGCACTGGCGGTGGTCGCCACCACCATGGTGGTGTTCGTCCTCAAGATATTTGATATCGTCTTCGTCATGACCAACGGCCTTTTCGGTACGGAGGTTCTCGCCAATCGCATGTATAAAGAGATGTTCCTCTTTATGGACTTTGGCCGTGCCAGTACAATCGCCGTCATCCTGCTCCTACTCATCATTCCCGTAATGGTGTTCAACATCCGGCAATTCAGAGAACAGGAGATGCTACGATGATGGACAAGTTGGCCAGCAAGCTTTCCCGCGGCCTGCTACATATCGTGATCATCATACTCGCCGTGGCCTGGATGCTCCCGACTGTCGGCCTGCTGATTACCTCGTTCAGGCCTCCCGCAGAGGTGGCCCACTCCGGATGGTGGGCAGTCTTTGAGCACCCTTTTAGCTTCGCACAATACACCGTGGAAAATTATGTGACCGTTATCGGCAAGGTAGGCATGGGGCGCGCCTTCCTGAACAGTCTGATCATTAGTATCCCTGGAACGATCATTCCGGTGACGATCGCGGCCTTCGCCGCCTACGCCTTTGCCTGGATGAAGTTCCCCGGCAGGCAGTTTCTCTTTCTCCTCACCGTAGCTCTACTGGTCGTTCCTCTTCAGATGACGTTTATTCCCATACTGCGCGCCTTCACTCAGTTGGGCATCGTTGGGACTTTCCCTGCCATCTGGTTGGCCCACACCGGCTATGGGCTTCCCTTGGCCATCTATCTGTTGCGGAATTTCATTGGGGGATTGCCCAGCGAGCTCTTCGATTCCGCCTCCATCGATGGCGCTTCGCCGCTGCAGAGCTTCTTCAGGATCGTGTTGCCGCTCTCCGTCCCCGCTATAGCCTCGGTGGTCATCTTCCAGTTCTTATGGGTCTGGAATGATCTGCTCGTGGCACTGATCTATCTGGGTGGAACTCCGGATGTGGTGCCGGTAACGCTTCAGGTCGCGAATCTCGTTGGATCTCGAGGGCAGGACTGGCACCTGCTCACTGCCGCCGCCTTCGTCTCCATGGCTCTGCCGCTGGTCGTCTTCTTCTCGTTGCAACGCTACTTCGT
>CAZLTH010000204.1:0-3727 GCA_964562355.1 uncultured Syntrophomonadaceae bacterium
GCGGCATACAGGATTGCAGGCAAGATACACCACCTTATATCAGTCTTTCTTTCCAACATAAACCGGGTATAAAAATAAAAGAAGAGCACTGCCCCTGTTACCACGACAATTACAGCGGTGAGCATTGTCATTCTTTTGTCTCCGGTTTTTTTCCTTGGGACAAAGGACCCTTCTGCCAACCCTTATGCCACTCCCACCGTCTACAGCAGTCACAACGTTCATATGTGCGCCAACCAGCAAGCGTTACTCGGAACTTTAAAAGTGCTACATCGTAAACAGCGTTACAGTTCAAGCATTTCACAATCGTAAAACTTCTCACAATAATCCTCCTCGCATGAAATATGTTTATATGAGTTGAAAATTGATTCTGACCTCTACATTCTACCCCCTCTCCCCCGAAAAAGTCAATTTGAATTTTCTTAAAATTTCTGCAATACAAATGTAACTTCCTGCCAAATTACAACATTCATTTTAACTAGATTCCATAGGAACTTTCTTTTTCAAAGGCAAGAATTCGCTGACTGAGCTACCGAAGGAATTAATTTAAAGGACAGGTTGTTTTGGAGAGGTGGCAAGCTAAACGTCCCCATACTATTGTTATTGCCAGTTGTTGAAAACTGACGCCTTTCCTTCCCCCACTAAAAAGGGGGGTTAAAAGCCATTCGGCTTTTAACCCCCCTTTTCTTTTTTTAACATTTACTCTTTTATCGCTTATTTTTTTATTTCTTGCTACCCGACTAACACCAAGTCAACCAAAAGACAGCTTCATCGACATCATCCTCGTCCTCCACTATTCCTAGCTCCTTTTTTCTCTTCCCTCACTATTTCTCGTCCAATCTCCAACCTCTCACATCCAACCTCCCGCATCCCAGTTAGCTCCTCTTTCCTCTTCCCTACCTTACTCCTCGTCCCTACGCAAAAGCCTCCGGGATATCTTTCAGCGTGGCATAGCTAAAAACGGGACCGTCTTTGCAGACATACAGGCCACCTACATTGCAGCGTCCGCATTTGCCGAAACCGCATTTCATCCTGTTCCCCAGGGTGGTGTAGAACTGCTCATCAGCAAAGTTTAATTTTTTCAAGTTTTCCAGAACAAACTTGATCATGATAGGAGGTCCTCAGGTGATTATAATGTTCCTAGCTGCACTCAGTTGCCATATTCAGGTAATATATTTGGTCTGATTTTTAGCAATGAACCAATTTAGAATTAATAATAGCAGCATGATACAAAATATTATTGTAACGGACAATTTAAAACTAACAGGATATTCCGGATAAAGTAACTGAAAAGTAGTACTATGGAATTCAAATATTTCATGCCCAATATTTTTGAATATATTTCTTATATCGTATTTCCCTAGTGAAGGCACAAAAATGTTATATGTAAATAAAACAACAGTAGGAACAATCAAACTTTTGCTGATTAAAGCTATTGTAAACCCGATAGTGCTAAACAAGAAATTTCCTAGAATACATGCCAGAATTTTCGTTAAAATTGAACTTTTAAAATAGGGCATAGCAGTTGCGAAGAACTCCTTGTCTATAGAAGCAGTCAAAAACTCGAAGCTTATTTCTGTCAAAAATCTTACTATGAGTATTGAAACCCCGATGATTATAGCTATACTAATCAAACTTACTATTTGCTTTGCAAGTATGTGTTTTGCCCAAGCCACCTTTGCGGCTTTTACTTTAATTAATTTATGTTTATAATCATAGTTTGCTATGTGTGCTCCATATATTCCAAAAATCAATGGTCCCATCAAAAAAGCTAACAACTCTAAAGCACTGTGGAGAAAATAATTCGGGTTAGTGATATTTAAGTACTTTCCCACTTGACTGAGGCCAAATCTTAGTGGATTATCAGTTGTTTCTAATGTGCTGCCCGATGGAAGTATCTGGCGACTAGTTAGGGATTCCCTTTTCAAAGCTTCTTCGACATTGACACCATGTCTTTCAAAAACATTTACAGTCCTGTAGAAAGATTTGTGATTCCTATTAATATCTCCGATTTGTGAGCTATAGACCATAAGCATAATTGAGGTTACAATAATTATTAACAAATATATAATTTTTGAATGGTGTAGATATTTAAACTCCTGTTTCATTAGATATAATATGGTCTTCATAAACATCAGACAACCTCCCTTTATGCATATTCTTTTTAAAGTTTGTTTCATAAAGTGTTATTTGTTTATCTTTCATAATTAAAACAGTATCTACAATATCATTATAAAAATCAAAGTTATGTCCTGTTAAGAATATTAATGCGTTCTGTGAGTAGGCAAGGAGCATTTTTTTTAATTCTCTCATTGTTTCATAATCAAGACCGTTTGAAACTTCATCCATAAAAATGTATTTAGGGTTATTAAGCATACAAATTAAAACAGACAATTTTTTTCTTTCGCCATATGAGTATTTTCCTACTTTCTTTTTAAACAGCGGTTCATCATAAAAGTAATTCCATTCTTCGAACTGTTCTTTATTTATTTTTTTGTTTACGAGAATATCTATATTTTGAAATCCAGTCAAATTATCATATAAAGGAGCGTCATCATATATAGATTCTATATCTCTAATGTCATTTTTAAACGGTAGCTTAATCTGTCCTGAATATTTTTCTAAGCCTAAAATACACTTTATAAATGTTGTTTTACCTACACCGTTTTTTCCCATTAAAAAAACTATCTGCCTCTCCTCAAGTTTTAAATTAATATTGTCTATAATTAAATTATTCTTATAGCTTTTGCTTAAATTTACTACTTCCAAGAGTAACCCTCCTATCCCTAATCATAGCTAAAATTAAATACTAACAACATTATTGTAATGCACATTGTGATTCAAGCCCCGAAATGTTTTTTAAATACCACCAATCTCGTAGCAATATACTACGCCCAGGAAAACAAGGCAACCTCATATAAAAATTTTTGATTTGAAGATGGGAAAAATCGCATACGGTTGCCCCACGTAAACAATAATCATTTATGCTATTCCTAAGAAAAGAAATTTTTGGGACTTACCTACTAGTATCCACAGCACTACCATCGCCAAAAACTCTTAAGCTATCTACCTTAGTCCTATTGTGAATGGTTAAATCTCCCCATGGTGTTATAAAACCTATCCCAAAGCGATAGTTGGCTCTTATATTTTTAACGAAATCCGACCATCTAGTTACAGTTGTTCCAAGTTGTGCTATCGCATTTGGGAAGATAGCTCCTGATTCCTGATGAGCTTCTGCCCACAATACCATATCACCCGTATGTCCCCAATAAACAGTAGTTCTTGACCACAAACGAAAATTACCTCTCTCTAAAACAGCCTGACTTATTCCACTAGTGCCGCTAGGCATAAAGGCATAAAACATACTCCCCATATTGGCAGGTTTGAGAATATTATCCTTTATGATAAAGGTTTTTGGCAAAGAGTCAATAAAATCCCTGACTTCTTCTTCTGATAAAGGAATCTCTCTTGCTACTCCGACAACATCATTCGATTGTGATACAACTGTACCCGGTACCAAAGAAAAAACCAACATTACCATTACCAACATACTTACCAATCTAACTCCTGTTTTTCTTCTCTTCATTGAGTCTTTTTTCCTCCTTATTTTTGTTTTTAGCACAACGTTGGCTCAAAACTTTTTTAGCTAGACTAAATACTGGTGCACCACCTTCCCTGCCTGCAATTAGCTAAAATTTGTTTTTTAACCAACAATTGCTACTATTCTCTA
>CAZLTH010000205.1:0-3726 GCA_964562355.1 uncultured Syntrophomonadaceae bacterium
TGAATATTTACGTTAAGAAAAACCTCGCCACAGAGCACACAGAGGATGACCCTGCCGCAGGCATGGAACACAGAGATTTTTAATTAGCTATGCAATTAAAAAAGTTTGGCATGAATTTCAGAAGGCGAGCGGAGAGAATAGCCGGGAGGATAGGCCTTATTCCCTTAATTGATGTGGTTCTCCTCCTTCTCATATTCTTTATCCTCTCCTCCCGCTTCATTTTTCAATCGGGTATTAGGGTAGATCTGCCACAGGCAGTTACCCGAGATGCCCAGCCCAGTTCGAGCCACACCATCATCCTCACCAAAAGTGGCCTCATCTTCTATGATGGGAGGAAGGTCAACCGGGAAGGTCTTAACTTTGGATTGGAGTTAGCCACCGCTAAGGGTAGAAATCCCCTATTAATCATTAAGGCTGATAGGGAGGTTCCTTACAATCAGGTGGTAGAAATTATGGGACTGGTCAAGAAGAGTGGAATTAATAGAGTAGCCCTGGCTACCGAACCGAAAAGAGAGTAATGTCCTCCAAACGCATACTTACCATTTCAGTTCTTATTTCCTTATTCGGTCACCTTATGGTCCTCTATGCCTTCTCCTGGAATAGGGTTCGGGAGATGAAACACGTAAGAGTGCCGCAAGCGAAGAAGATTGCCTCTATCCAGGTCTCTTTCTGGGGGGAACTTCCAGAGGAGGAAGGGAGAGAAACCCGCCTAAGGCAAGCTAAGAAGAGAGAACCTAAACTGGAGCCGGCTATTAGGGAGCCTGAGGCCGGGCCAGGTTTGCTTTTCACTAAAACTGGGGCCGCCCTACCTGACCCGATGACCGGGATAGAGGAGATAGCCTCTTCCCTGGTTGGCGAAGCCGAGGAAGAGCAACTATTAGAAGGGGAGGGTTTACCTCCCAAGAGGGAGGTTCCGGACAGGAGACCTCATCTCCTTGAGAAAGAGAGCAGATAAGAGGCATATCGTTATGAAAGCAGATATATCTTTAGCCCTATACCTTCTCCTCTTCTTAGCCTTCTTTATTCTGCGCTGGGCTCATCGAGAAAGGAAGAAGAAATACAGAAGTATCCCTCAAGAGGAAGGTTGCCTCTGGCAATGCTCCATATGCACTTTTATCTACCTTGACCCAGAGGAGGATAAGCTTTCCTGCTGCCCCCGCTGCCATAGCTTCAACAGGAGACCTCAGTGAAGACACGTAAGAGTGCTGCACACAGCCGAAGCACCGCAAAGCAGTGCCGATTCTCAGGCAGTGCCGTAAGGCAGCCGAAGGCAAGCGTAGGAATACCAAGGAGCCTTCTTTACTATCATTATTTCCCCTTGTGGAAGAGCTTCTTTGAGGAGTTAGGGTTGGAGGTAGTGCTTTCTTCTCCTACCAATAAGAAGATACTGGAGAATGGAGTGAAGAAGGCAGTGGATGACATCTGTCTCCCGGTAAAGCTCTGCTTCGGGCATGTGATGGAGCTCGCTGATAAAGTTGATTATCTCTTTGTCCCTCGTTTAGTGAGCGTTGAGGAAGATGCCTTCACCTGCCCGAAGCTTATTGGCCTCCCTGATATGCTTAGAGCTTCTCTGGATAAAATCCCTCCCCTCTTGGATACCTGTTTTGATCTAAAGGCGGGAATCAGTCCTTATCGGTCTTTTCGGGAGTTGGGAAGAAAGCTTAATAGAAGTTCTCGAACTATCCGCCGGGCATTTGAGAAGGCCGAGCAAAGACAGGATGAGTTCAGGAAGGCCATGCAGAAGGGACTTACTCCCTCAGAGGCCATGGAAGCATTGAAAACGAAAAACGAAACACGTCTTACGAGTGCTGCAAGCGAACGAAAAACGAAAAACGAGGAATTAAGGATAGCTCTTATCGGCCGTCCCTACAATCTCTATGATGGTTACCTAAATATGAATTTGATGGAAAAGCTGCGGCAATTGGGCTCGTCAGTGATTACCGCGGAGATGCTTCCCTCCTCCATCATGGAGAAAGAAGCCTCCCGATGGAGGACTGAGATCTTCTGGACATTTGGACGCAGAATGGTGGGAGCGGCCTTTCATTTCTTCAACGGCGGTGAGGTGGATGGCGTAATATCCTGCATCGCTTTCGAATGCGGTCCGGATTCTTTACTTGGGGTTCTTATAGAGGATGAAGCCGAGAGACACAAGGATATTCCCTACATGTCTCTTATCTTAGATGAACACAGTGATGAAACCGGGGTAGTGACTCGAGTAGAAGCTTTCCTGGACATGATCAGGAGGAAGAAGAGATAGACTGACGCTGCGCTCCCAATGCTCTCTCAAAAATGCCCCATCTATGGTGGAAGGGTTAAAGAATCGGAGGTTTTAGGCGATGAAAGGTTATTTAGGGATTGATGTTGGTTCGGTGACCACCAAGATGGTAGTTATCAATGAGGAAAATGAGGTGATAGCCGATAACTATTTGAGAACGGGAGGAAATCCAGTTAAGGTGGTGCAAGATGGTTTGAAGGATATAGAGGGAAGATTGGACCAGGCAATGCCAATGGAGGCCGTGGGAACGACAGGAAGTGGACGTTATTTAGCAGCAACTTTAGTGGGAGCCGATATCATCAAGAACGAGATCACCGCCCATGCCGTGGCCGCTTCCTATTTCATCCCGCAGGTGCAGACTGTATTTGAGATCGGTGGACAGGATTCTAAGATCATTATTATCCGGGATCAAGTAGTAGTGGATTTCGCCATGAATACTGTCTGTGCCGCCGGGACGGGTTCCTTTCTTGACCACCAGGCGGCCAGACTCAACCTACCCATTGAAGAATTTGGAGAATATGCCCTGAGGGCCCATAATCCAGCTCGAATTGCTGGACGCTGCACCGTCTTTGCTGAGACTGACATGGTCCACAAGCAGCAGACCGGTCACAATCGGGAGGATATAATTGCCGGACTCTGCCAGGCCTTAGTCCGTAACTACCTGAATAATGTGGCCAAGGGGAAAGAACTCCTCCCTCCCTTCGTCTTCCAGGGAGGAGTGGCCGCCAATCGAGGGATTAAGGCCGCCTTTGAATCGGAACTGGAGCAGGAAGTGACTGTTCCTCCTCACTATGTCCTGATGGGTGCTATTGGAGTGGCCATTTTAGCCAGGGAGGAAACTGCTCTGAGAGGAGAGAAGACGCGCTTCAAGAGCTTTGAGGTAGCCGAGGCCGATTATCGGACTTCAAGTTTTCAATGCAGTGACTGCCCTAACTCCTGTGAGGTAGTCCAGCTCTCTCTCAATGACGAACCACTCTCCCGCTGGGGCAGCCGCTGTCGGAAATGGGAAGTGTAATAAGATAAAATGCTTATAGCTTGATAAATGTGATAAAATGTATAAAAAACTTAGGAAGGTTAACTATGGAAGATAAAGCTGTATATACAACAAAGGAGTCTGCTGATTATCTTGGAGTAAGTCCATCTACTATACGGACTGGATGAAAGGAGAAGAAAGGTTATGACAATTAGAGAAATAAGAAATGAACTTGAGAAGATTTACAAGGAAAGGAAAAGTTGGCAGGGTGGAAAAGGACCATTTACTGAACCGGCAATAAGGCAAAGAGAGTTAATTTTGATAAAGCAACAAATTCTCTACCGAATAGAAGATGCAAAGTTGCTGAAAGATAAAGGTGAAGAGTGTTTCAATCTTACTTTATATAGAGCAATAAATGACTATTTAAGCCCGCTTTATTCATACCCCTGACAAAAAAACAAAAATTGGGGGATTTGAG
>CAZLTH010000206.1:0-3711 GCA_964562355.1 uncultured Syntrophomonadaceae bacterium
TACAGTTTACAGTTTACAGTTTACAGTTTACAGTTTACAGTTTACAGTTTACAGGGGTTACGAAGGTTAGGGGAAAACGAGTTCAAGGTTCAAGGGACCCGGGTTCAAGAGCTTGCCCCATTCGACTCGCTGCGCTTGCTCAGGGCAGGCTCTGAGTGCAGTCGAACGGGTTCAGGGTTGAGTGACGAGGGTCCGAGGCGTAACTGGTTTTTCCAACCCCGATAACCGATAACCGATAACCGATAACCGATAACCGCCAAATACGAGTTAATTGCCTTTAGGCATATAAAGAATCCGTCCATCAACGGTTGTCCTAGGATGGATATGCATATCATCCCAGAGGATGCTTTTTTTAATCACAGCACCTGTGCCTACGCGGCACCTGCTACCAATAACTGTTGGACCACAAACAAAAACATCTTTGGCTATTACGCAACCATCCCCCAAAAAGAGCGGTGCTTCCAGTACAGCTGCCTGATCTATAGAGACATCCTTGCCGCACCAGATACCGGCTCGGGTTTCTTTCCCGGGGATATCTACCTTTACCCGACCAGTCAATATATCTTCGTGAGCCTGCTGATAAACAGCCGGGCTGCCTATATCGCACCAGTAACCAGACATTTCGTAACCGGACATCTTTACATTTTCCTTCAAAAGATGCGGAAAAACCTGTTTGCCGAAGTCAAAAAAGGTTTTTGCAGGGATGTGCTCAAAAATTTCGGGGTCAAAAAGATAAATGCCGGTGTTGGCCAAATTGCTGACGGCTTCTCCCCGGTCAGGTTTCTCTTGAAAAGCAACTATTCTCTTTTCTTTAAGGAGTACAACCCCATATTGAGTAGGGTCGTCAACTGTCTTTAAAGCCAACGTGGCTACGGGTTTCTGCTCTTTGTGATAACAATAAAAATCTTCTAAATTAATATCCGTTAAAGCATCGCCGCTCACAATCAAAACCGTCTCCCCGGCAAAAAAATCTGCCACTTTCTTCAAAGCTCCCGCCGTGCCCAGTAGTTCTTTTTCATAGGAATAAGAAATCCTTAAACCAAAGCGAGCCCCATCGCCAAAGTGCTCTTTGATTTTTTCTGGTCTGTGATGCAAATTAACTATTACATCCTCAAAGCCGTGTTTTTGTAAGAGTCGTATTGTGTGCTCCATACATGGTCTGCCTACTAACGGCACCATAGGCTTAGAAAACACATCAGTCAAGGGTCGCAACCTTGTCCCCAAACCCGCCGCTAAAACCATTGCTTTCATCTTAACACACCCCTTAGATAGTGACTAAGTGACTAAGTGACTGAGTGACTAAGTAAAAACGAAACGCGATGGGCTCTTTAGTCCTCACTTATCTAGCCAGTGACTCAGTACTCAGTACTCAGTACTCAGTAAGAACTATTTTGATATTAGCGGAAAACGCTCTGGATGTTCAATCGTTTCAATTCCTATATCAATATCTAAATCTGACCAATAAAAGTGGTCAGGTGAAATTTCTTTAACATTAAGGATTTTTCTTACAGTAGCTTCTTTAAACCATGGAAAATCTTCATAAGACAAAAATAATTCCCTGCCCCGAGAAAACAGCCATATACCATGGCTAGATATATTAGTTATTTCTATTTTGCGGAATATCGTTGGACTCATACGTACCACCTCTACCCTCTACCTCACTCGGGCAACCACAAGGGTTGCCGCCTTACCTACCAACTCAGCCAGCCGTCACCTGCTTGGTCAATTTCCGCAAAACATCTATCTGTTCCGGCTTACCCATTACCAGTATCTTATCTCCTACATACAAAATTTCTTTAGCTCCGGGGTTCAGATGCAACTCTTCTTCCTCTTTTTTCTTTACCGCCAGAACCATAAGTCCTATCTTTTTGGGAATAGCCAATTCGTGGAGAGTTTTTCCTGGCATACCGGACTCCTGAGTAATAGTGATTTCTTCTAAATCAAGGCGCACTTCACCTGCCCGGGTAATGATATCTAAAAATGAGACTACCGCCGGTTTGAGCAACAATGCGGCCATACGCAACCCACCTATCTCATTAGGAGAGATAGTGTTGTCTGCCCCTGCTTTACGTAGCTTGGCATGCGCCTTTCTGTCTATAGCCCGAGAAATAATGTGCACGTCAGGCGCCATGCTCCGTACGGTAAGCACCACAAAAACATTAGCAGCATCGGTGCCCAAGCAGGCGATGAGACCCTTAGCCTGCAACACTCGTGCTTTAGCCAGTATTTCGTCATGGGTAGCATCCCCCTGCAGTACCAACGCACCCTGCTCTTGCAGGTAATCAACTTTTTGCTTGTCTTGTTCTATAACCACAAAAGGAACCTTGTTTTTCTGAAAAGTCTCTACAACATTGATGCCAGTCTGCCCGGCACCACATAACACGTAGTGGTCTTTTATCTCTGCTAATTGATTTTTCATTCTAATCCTCCGTAAGGTTTCTTTCAGCTCTCCCTCCATCAAGAAAGCAACAGTGCTGGTAAGAGCATACGCCATCGTTCCCAAACCGGCAAAGATAATGAACATAGTAAAAAGTTTGCCGTCAGGAGAAAGTGGTCTTACCTCGCCAAAACCTACTGTTGATATCGTTATAATGGTCATGAACAACGCTTCTCGAAAAGTATAATCTTCTATAAGCATATACCCTGTCGTGCCTATTAAAACTAAAGAAAATAAAATGAGCAGCAGGGTAAAAACTTTTCGCCTAGTAACAATCATAATAGTCCCCCCTCCAACTGGCAACTTCTAACTCACTCCCTGCTTACCCACTCGTTCCTCCCTTTTTACTGCCCTCGTCCACCCCGTTCGACTACGCTCAGAGCATGCTTCCAACAGTCACTCGTTCCCTCGCGGGCAACCACAAGGGTTGCCTCTACTGACCAAGTGACTAAGTCAGCCTATCTCCTATCGCCCCACAACTTTCCCGTTCCTAGATCCTCGTTCCTCTCTTAACCTCTTCGTCTCTTACCCTTTTAACCTCCAATCACCTGCCGCCCCTGCATGGCCTTGCTCAAAGTAAGCTCATCAGCATATTCCAGATCTCCTCCTACTGGCAAACCATGCGCAATACGAGTCACTTTTATGCCTAGAGAGCTAATCTGCCGGGCAATATACAAAGCAGTGGCTTCTCCCTCTACATTAGGATTAGTAGCCAGAATTACCTCTTTAAAATCACCCTGTCTTAACCGGGATATAAGCTCCTTTAAGCGAAGTTCATCCGGACCTATGCCTTCCATCGGTGAAAGTGCTCCCATCAGAACATGGTAAAGTCCACGATAATCACTAATTTTCTCCAGAGCCAAAACATCACGTGGCTCTTGCACCACGCAAATAACAGAAGCATCTCGCCGTGTATCCCGGCAAATTTGGCAAGTGGGTTCTTCTGTCAAGTTGCCGCAAATACGACAGTTTACTATTTTTTCTCTGGCCCCTATCAGGGAATCAGCCATAAATCGAACCCTTTCTTTATCCATGTTCAAGATAAAAAAAGACAATCTCTGGGCTGTTTTAGGTCCAATTCCCGGTAGCTGGCTTAAAGCATCAATTAGTCTTCTCATAGGCTCAGGGTAATACATACACAAGTCCTCTCTTTGAAACAGGTTCAGGATTCAACGAAGATCAAAAGAGGAAAAGACGAAGAGATAAAAAGAGGTTACGAGCTTTTCTGCCTCTTTTAATCTTTTAACCTCTTAACCTCTTAACCTCTTAACCTC
>CAZLTH010000207.1:0-3710 GCA_964562355.1 uncultured Syntrophomonadaceae bacterium
ACCTGGCAATAGTACATATTGATGGCAATAATATGGCCAGTAAATTTGAGAACTGTAAGACGCTGGTTGCAAGAAGAAAACTTTCTATTTCTGTAGATAAGGCAGCAAAAGAAGCTTTTGTAAAGTTGTTGAAAGCGGTAAAAGTTTATCAGCAAGATTATTTTACCAAGAAAGACAGTGGATTTAAGATACAGCGAGATGATAAAGCCAAACAGATACTAGCTATAAGACCGATTATTTTAGGCGGTGACGACATCACTTTTGTAACTGATGGTCGGCTAGGCATACATCTGGCAGAAAAGTTTATATATTTTTTTACTGCTTGTTTTAGGAAGACAGCAGCAGATAATGATCTAAAAGAAACCCTGACGGCTTCCGCAGGTGTGTCTATCACTAGAACTAAATATCCGTTTTTCAGCGGCTACAAAATAGCAGAAGAATTATGTAAAGAAGCGAAAGAGGAAGCTCGTCGTCATAAAGATACTTCTTGGTTGAGTTTCAATATTGCTTATGGGGGACTTTCGGCAACTTCTATGGAATCTATACGAGAGAAGCATCATCGAGTAAATGGAGAGAGTCTTTATTTTGGTCCTTATTGTTTAGATGAAGAACAGCAAAATGCTGAAAAAAGTATCAGGAATTTGAAAGAGGGCATTAAAGAGTTTGGAGATAAGGAGAAGTGGGCACGCTCCAAAGTGAAAGAGTTGCGGACTGTTTTGTCGCTGGGGGAAATAGGTAGCGAGAAGTTTATTGATGAGATGAAAACAAAAGATTTAGAACTCCCCATGGTTACAGGCGGAACAGATTACCGCACTACGGGCTGGGAAAACGCTCGCACCCCTTATTTTGATATGGTTGAGTTGATAGAATTTTATCCCCAGTATTTTTTGAAAAAAGACGACAAGAAAAACTTTAAAGAAGGAGAAGAGGCCTGATGAGAGAGATGAAAATAGAAATAGAAACCAAATCTGCTGTTTTGTTGGGCTCTGGAGAAGGCAGAGGCTCACTCGTAGATGCTGATATTATATTTGATGACTATGGCTTGCCTTATTTCCCGGCAAGAAGGCTTAAAGGGTTGTTGCGAGAAAGTGCCCTAGAGATAGTGGAAATGCTTACACTATGTGGAGCAGGTTCTCTACTTCCCAAGGTTAGTGTGGAGACTGTTTTTGGTACTGGTAGCAACGAGGCGGTAGTTAAGTTTTATGATTTAAAAATACTAGATTATGCAACTGTATCCGCCTGGTTGCGGTGGGCTTTTGATAAGTATAGTGACCTTTTTTCTGCAGAGATGGTGCTGCAGACGATGACCGAAATTCGCTACCAAACGGCAATTGACAGGCAGGGTCTTGCCCGGGAAAACAGCCTGCGTTCTTCGAGAGTGCTTTGTTCCCCTCAAACATTCACAGGGCAGGTATACTTGGAGTCTTCCTGCAATGAGGCTATCCCCTTGTTGGCACTGGCTTGTGCCAACCTTAAACATGTGGGTAGCCAGCGTAACCGGGGCTTAGGGAAAGTGAGAGCTTGCTTGTGGGAAGGAGAGGTTAACCTAACTTCCCAAGAAATAGAATGTTTACAAGGAGGTGGACAGGGAAATGTATAGCCTTGAGTATAGTATCGAAACTCTCTCTCCCTTGCTTCTAAGCGACAGTAATGAGGCGGGCGGTGATGCGGTGATGGTTAAAACGATGACCTATGTTCCGGGTACGGCTTTGTTGGGAGTATTAGCCGCAAAATATATTGCAAGTGAGCTTGCCGCTAATATTAAAAAAGTGATGGCTGCGCATGAGGACGATGATTTTTATAACTGGTTTTTACGAGGAGATATTGTTTTTTCTAATGCTTACCTGTGTGGGCATGATGAGAGAGGTGAGAGGATTAAATTTTATCCTGTTCCTCCATCTTTACAGCGGCCCAAGGTACCTACAGCTGAGACAGAGAAAACAGTTTATAACCTGGCGAAAAAGGAAAAGACAGAGATTGAAGGACAGCTAAAGTCGCTGCAGGGGTATTGCCATTTACAAGCGGGGCAAATAATTATCAAAGAAGCAGAAAAAATTATCAATTTTCACCACTACCGGCAGGACAGGCTCAAAGGACACAGCGTTTCAGGAGGTATTTTTAACTATGAAGCATTAGCAGCAGGGCAATTATTCATGGGGAAGATTTACGGCTCTAAAAATGATCTTGATAAGCTTAAAAAGATGGTTGGGAACAAGTTACCGGCACAGCTGGGACGCTCTCGCCAAACACAATATGGGCAGGTAGAAATAGAATTTGGTGCAGTTAAAAAGTATGAAGTTGATAAAGATGCAAGGGCCTCCTCTAGTGAGTGTAAAGTTAACGGTGATGAAGTAGTATTAACCTTTACTTCCCCGGTGATATTACTGAACGAATTTGGTTTTCCGGCAGTTTCCGTGCAGATTTTAGAGAAATATTTACAGGATGCTTTAAAGACAAGTGAGACAAGTAAGAGTGATTTTACGGTGGAAAGTTATTTTGGACGGGCAGTAAATATTGAGAATCATCTAGCAGTTTGGAAACTTAAAAAGCCACTTGACAGGGCTTTAAGCGGTGGTTCTACCTATGTGCTCAAGTTTAAAAATGGCATTGATGCTGAAATAGAAGAAAAGCTACGCCAATTGGAATATTCTGGTTTAGGAGAAAGGAAAAATGAGGGTTTTGGACAGTTGTTGCTTGATTGGGCAATTTCTGAGCAATATCAGCAAAAAAAAATAGAATCAGCAAAACCTCCTCAAAAGCCTACTGGCGAGAAACCCCTTCTGGTCGAAGAGATTTTTTCTGCCTTGGTTAGGGAAGATATTTGGAAAACTGTAACTGTCATGGCCTTAGAGGATGAAAATAGGTATAAGAACAAATCCAAGTTGTCTAATAGTTTGCTGGGGCGATTAGAGCTAATATTAGCAAAAGCGGTTACCAGGAAAAGTTTTTTAGTGGAAATAGGAAAGATGCGGGATACAGCTCGAGAAAAGCTGGAAGCTTGCCGAGATAACAACTCTAAACAAACCTTGTACCAGGTCTTAATTGAAGGCAAAACTCCCGAGTGGCAAATATTATTTTCTCGTTTAAGTAAAAGCACAGGAAAAGTAATGTCAGAAGTTAATTTTAAACTTGATGAGCAGGAAGAGCTTAAAGATGAGCTCTATAATAAATACTGGCAGACATTTTTCAGGGCTGTAAGAAGATCGAATAAGAAGGCCAACTTAAAAAAAAGAGAGGAGGATGGTAAATGAGTGAAAATTCTACTACTGGCAGGATAACCGGCAAGCTGCTGCTGCAGGGCCGTCTTTCTATTACCTCTCCCTTAATTATTGGCAGTGGTGAAAAGGATGAGGGGGTTGATATGCTGGTACTTAAAGATAAAGCAGGCAACCCTTATATTCCAGCTACGGCCCTGGCTGGTGTACTGCGGCATTATTTCTGGCAGAATGCCGAGTTGACTGGCTTGAAAGAAGAAAAGGAAAAAGAAGAAAGAAAGCAGTTAAAATATTTTTGGGGTGCTGATTATGATGGTCGCAGTGGTGCTCGAGAAGAAGGACAAAAAGAGGAGATTTATCAAAGTGCGTTTTGCATAAGTGATTTAGTGCTGAATAGTAGCGAAAATAAGAAACAGGTTGAAATAAAAGTGCGAGATGGGGTAAAAATTACAGCTCACGGGGTTGCAGCAGAGGGGGCCAAGGCCAAGTATGATT
>CAZLTH010000208.1:0-3690 GCA_964562355.1 uncultured Syntrophomonadaceae bacterium
GTGGATTGAAATGGATAAAGGAATTAGGGCGAAGTCTATAGGATGTAATGAATTCGTGTTTCAAGGGGTGGTTTAAGATTGAATACTGGCCCCTTGACAAATTGGTATTTATAAGTTATACTTCAGTATGAAACTATTACTACCAAAATTGAAGGGGGAATGTGGAAGAAAAGATAATTTGGCAATAGGGAGGGGTTAGAGGAAAATGCCACAAAAGTGATAGAGCTTAATGCCTGAGAAAAGGCAGAAGCGGAAACTTTATATTCAGAGGAGGGGTGGTAATGAGCACGAAGGTGGCGAAGATAGCAATAAGTTTACCAAAGGATCTTCTGAGAGAAGTCAATAAGATGGAAAAGGAAAAACATACTACCAGGAGCGCCGTATTTAAACAAGCTTTAGAGATATTGCTCAGAAAACGCATTGAGGAGCGGTTCAAGGAGAAGGTTCGCCCTATTTACGCTAAACTCGCCCAGGAAGACAGGGCACTTGCGGAGGAATTTTTGCCGCTAACTCAAGAAGTTTGGCCTAAAGATTGATCTGCTTTCTATATCAGATTGAAAAGGAGAAAGAGGATGGCTATGCCAAGGCGGAGTGAGATCTATTTGGTCGATTTTGGAGCAAGACCAGGAGCGAAGATTCAAAAGGTCCGACCGGCTTTGATTATTCAAAATGATACAGCTAACGAACTATCAGCCACTACCATAGTTGCTGCTATTAGAAGCAATTTAGAAGTTACTAAACTACCGGTGGGTGTTCTGATAAAGGGACGGGAGACAGGGTTAGATAAGGACTCTGCTGTAGATTTGGGCCATATCCAGACTATTGATAAGAGAAGGCTGGGACGATTTATTGGAAGAGTGCCAAATATAGTAATGGAGAAGATTGACCGGGCGATAAAGGTAAGCCTGGGATTGGAAATCTATAGGATGTAATGAATTCGTGTTTGAAAGGATGGTTTAAGATTAGCCTTTGAAATTCTTCGGGGTGGCTTGACATGAAGAGAAAGTTGCTCATTTTCATTTTCCTTTTCGCTTTTGTTATTAGAATGGGGGTTATCCTTTCTATGGATTATAGCTCCATTCAGTTTGGTGATTCCCCCGGGGACTACGAAGATTATGTCAGGAGCCTGGTCAGTGGAAGAGGGTATGTAAATTCACTTGGTTTTCACGCCTTTCGTCCTCCTCTCTTCCCCCTCTTCTGGGCCTTGATTCAGCTTATCTTTGGGCCAGCCTATCTGCCGGTGAGGATAGGGCTGGCCCTATTTGGTGCCGGTATCTGCCTGGTTACCTATTTTTTAGGGAAAGAGATGTTTAACTCCCAGGTTGGCACAGTAGCTGCCTGTGGAGCGGCCCTTTATCCGCCCCTGGTCTGGTACAGCACTCGCCTCATGACCGAATCGCTCTTTATCTTTTTCTCCCTTCTCTTTATTTATTATCTCTTGAAGCAATATCATAGGTTATCGTTAGGGAGCGCTCTGGGAGCAGGTCTCTTTTTAGGGCTGGCCACGCTGTCCCGTTCGGTTATCCTGGCGTTTTTCCCTTTGGCCCTTCTCTGGCTGTCTATAGTGCACTGGAAGAATAAATGGAAGGCGGGCAAGATAGGCCTTTTTTTCCTTCTTGGTCTCCTATTAGTAATGACGCCCTGGATATTAAGAAATTGGCTCGTCCTGGGAGCTTTTGTACCAACGACCACCGATGGAGGGGAGGTATTCTATGTAGGCAACAATGAGAAGACGCTTGGCGACCCAAGGGGCTTTTACTTTCCGAAGGAGATTGATTCTCTCAGGAGATTAGGTGAAGTTGAATATAATAAGAGAATGTATCAAATGGGGCTAACTTTCATTAGGAATAACCCTGAGGAATTTCTGTTATTAATGGGCAATAAATTTTGTCGGTTTTGGAGACTCTGGCCTCATGTGCAATTTGTGGGAAAAAGGAATGCTCTTATCTACTTCTTAACCAATATCTTTGTCTTCCCCCTGACTATACTTGGTTTGGTCCTGGGCTGGAAGTATCGGCGTGAGTGGCAGAAAAAATTTCTCCTGATATACTTTCTTGCCATTTACTATACTATGGTTCATATGGTATATATATCCACCATGAGATATCGGGAGCCCCTGGCTCCATTTTTGCTTATATTTGCCTCATATACCATTTGGTCCTTTTGGCAGAAGAGGAGGCAGGATGAACAGCCTTCATTTTGACAAAATAGCCGAAAAGTACGATTATGCCATCCCCGAGCACATCAGGGACCACTATCTGAACAAAAGGATAAAGACTGTAAGAGAGCATTTGAAAAGAGGGCTGATTGTAGATATCGGTTGTGGAACCGGGAAATTGGGAGAGAAATTGGTGTCAGCCGGTTATGGGGTAATAGGGGTAGATGTTTCGGGGAAGATGTTAGCCATTGCCCGGGGAAGGCTTGGCAACAAACTGGTTATGGGATTTGCTGATAGGTTACCACTTAAGTCAGGTGCGTTTGATCTGGCCCAGTGTATTGCCCTCCTGCATCACCTGGTGGATAGACGCCGGGTGGCCGTTACTATCAAAGAGATAGCCAGGGTAACAAAGTTAGGAGGAACCATCATTATCTGGGACCACAATCCTAATAATCCCTATTGGCCGATCATCATGAAAAAATCTCCTCAGGACTGCGGCGAGGAAAGACTTATTCCCCTGGGGGAGATTCTCGGTGCTCTTCGGAAAAGTGGAATTGCCAAATTCGAGGTTTGCCGGAGAGGGTTCATTCCTGACTTTGTTCCCAGGCGGCTTTTACCCCTTTTTCAAGTTGTTGAACGGGTAGTTGAAAAGAGCCCGGTTTTTAATCGCCTGTGCGCTCACAATGTGATTATTGCTCATAAGTGATAATGAGGTGAGAAGATGTGGAGGGGCGAAAGAGTGAGTGTAATTTTTCCTACCTATAATGAGAAGGATTCAATCTGCCAGGCCATTAACGATTTCTTTGATAGTGGCCTGGTGGACGAAATAGTAGTTGTGAATAACAACGCGGTAGAGGGAACAAGCGAAGAGGTCAGGAAAACAAAGGCCAGAGAGGTCTTTGAGCCCCGTCAAGGATATGGATATGCCATTCAGAAGGGATTGCAGGAGGCAACCGGAGAGTGGATAATCATTTCTGAACCGGATGGTACATTCGTGGGAAGGGATGTAATAAAGCTTCTTGCCTATTCAGACGATTTTGATGTTGTCTTTGGAACCAGAACCACGAGAGAATTTATATGGCAGGGAGCAAACATGGGCCTATTTTTGAAGTGGGGGAATTGGGCTGTAGCCAAGTTGATAGAATTCCTGTTCAATTGCACTACCTTAACCGATGTTGGATGCACCATGAAGTTATTCAGGAGAGAAGTAATAGAGAGAATAAAGCCTAAATTCACCATAGGAGGGTCCCATTTTGGAGTCGAGCTTATGCTGTTGGTAATTGCAGATGGAACAGGATTTGTTGAAATTCCAGTAAACAAAATGCGCATTGGCACCTCATCGGTAACAGGAAATAAGCGTAAGGCATTTCTGTTAGGATTAAAGATGATTGTTACGATATTTCATTATCGGATTAGGACACTGTTTACTAAAAGGAGTCTCTAAAAGGGAAGGGCAGCAAATTTACTGTGAATAAGACGCGGGTGGTATATTTAACCACTGATTCCAGAATAGGAGGGACAGAGAAGAATAT
>CAZLTH010000209.1:0-3676 GCA_964562355.1 uncultured Syntrophomonadaceae bacterium
CCCCACCCACCCGCAGTCACAGTCGGTCGGCTTCAGCCAGCCTATCGGCTGTCTTTCGTTGCCTCCGCTCCGAGCCTGCTCCTATAAGGAATTTTCTTTTTTTTAAAAAATTCCCTTGACAATCGTTGTTTTATTTTGTATAATTTTGGCAGATTTTATAAAAGGCTGTGTTTTAAGAAAAGCAAAAGATAGGTTTTTTATGGAAGAAAAAGAGATAATGACCGTTAAACAAGTTGCTGAATATCTACAGATGGATGAACACACCATCTATAAACTTTCTCGTTCTGGTCAAATCCCCTCAATTAAAATCGCAGGTCAGTGGCGGTTATGAATCAAACATCTAACTTTTTGAAGAGATTTTATAACCGTGCCTTTCAAGTATCTGTCGCAGAGTGCCTATAGTCTCGGAGACAGTCTGCTCATCTTGAATATAATTACACCTTCTATGAACCCATATCACATTTTTACCATTATGTCCTTCTTTTCCTCGTGAAAGCGGAATTAAATGTCCCATTTGAATAGAAATAGGATCTGTTCTTCCTGAGCGCCTAAAATCTTCATAGTTTATTATTTCTTTGCAGATTGGACAACGAGTAATTTCTTCAGGAAATTTCTTATCCCTGTTTAATAATAAGTTTAATTGTTCAGAAATAGGAGGTGAATTTCTACTTTTTAGAAGCAACCATGTTAGTTTTTTAGCTGCCTCAAGAGCATTTTGTTTCGTGCTATATTCAGCATGGGCTTTTTTAAGTTGCCATCTTGCTATTCGCTTACCCCTTATAGAAAAAGAGGCAACTTCAATTTTATCAATATATTTTGACGGAAGAGTACCTCTTAAGTGCTCAATAATTTTCTCCCACTCTTTTGGTGGTTCTGCTGTTGCAAATTTCTTTAAAACCCAATAATGCCATGGCATAAGCATCCTCCCTAGAAATTTATTATTTCTATACTTCGCTTTCTTAATTCCATTTTGGATAGGATAATTTCTTTTGTTTTGTTAGCTAAGTTGCTCTTTACTTTTTCATCTTTTGGAATTGGCAAAATAATCTCACTTAATCTATTTCCAAGAGTTGAAATAGTCGCCTGAATGAATGTTTTGGCATCTACTTGTTTTTTTACAATATTTGTATTTAACAAATAGAAAAGAAGATAAGGATCTATTTTCGTTGGTTCTAATACTCGGATTTTGCGGATGTGACTTTGTATTACTATTTTTGTATCAAGTTCAGTAACCATTGCACTCCTTCCAATTAAAAAAGTCCCATCATTGACAAATAAAATATCTCCCGGTCTAACATCTTGTCTCCGCTTGTATTTATTGTAAACCTCTTCTGGAACACATTTCACTGGATCAATTTTTATCTCCCAATTTACAATGTCCGTTGTCCTTACAAATGGTACATTTCCAAGGCCATAAAATCTGGAGCCAATTTCATTCCCCCTTTTAATAGATATGATTTTTTTATCAATCAAAGATTGAATACTAATTAATTCATAATCACCAGAGGATTCTAACTGTTTTAATTCCTTTTCTATATCTGGGTTATAGTATTCTGGAATTACAATATAGTTTTTCATATTTTTAAAAGAAAAAGAGAACCCCAAATGGCTATAATTTTTTAACACGCTTTTATTATTTCTAAATTCCCTATATCTTTCAGTTATAATTGGAAAGTCATCGTCAATTATTGGTTTTCCATCCTTGTCTAAGATGTAATTCCCATCTTCATTCATTTTATAAATCACTTTACCATTTTTATCGTGTCCACACTTTTCTGCTATTGCCATGAAAAAATTATAGTTATTTTTATTGTTTGCTATCTTTTCAAGAAATAGAACGCTTGTTTTTGTATGGGTACTTGGTTGGAATGTTTCATGGGGACAACTGACAATTGCTAAAACCTTTGCATTCTCAAAAATATACTCAAAAATGTATCTATCCGTAGGGTTACCAAATACTCCCTCCGGTAATACAATCGCCATCCGTCCTCCAGGATTTAATAATTGCAGGCATCTTTCAATAAATAGTATCTGTGGAACTTGCTTATCTAATACTCTATTAGTTCTTTCCCACTCTCCTCTCTTCTTATTCAACTTCCACCTAAAGCCGAGTTCATATTGCTCTAAGAGTGATTTACTAGTAATAGGAATCTTTGAACCAAAAGGAGGATTTGTTAAGAGGACATCAAAGGTACCGAGTTTGATCTTTTCTCTTTGAATCAGAGGCCATTCTTCAGGGTTTACTAGGCTATCCGAGCAAAAGATACCTCCTCGACCATCACCTACTATTGCCATATAGGCTTTACTTACTTTAGCTAAATCAAATTCTTTATCTATACCGTAGAAATTTTTTGAAGCAATTTCGCTTTTTAGGCTCCCAATTTTTTCTTTTGGAAGATGCTTATACTTTTCTTCCATCTTTTTCCAAACGTGTTCTAAGGCAACTATTAAAAATCCGCCTGATCCACAAGCGGGATCAATAATTTTCTCGTCAGGTTTGGGGTCAAGTAACTCAACGCATAGCCTGACTACATTTCTAGGAGTGAAAAATTGTCCTTTCTCTCCTCTTAAAGCTGGGCCTATAAAAACCTCAAAAGCATCTCCTACAGCGTCTTTATCAGTCCTAAGTAAGCTATAATTTTGCAACTGGTTGACTACATAGGCAATAGATTGTTCATCTAATAATAATTTTTCATCTTTTTCAAAAACATCCGAACCTTCGGGACTTTTCTTAACCTTCTCAAAAAGGCTCTTTATTCTTTCAGCGACTTTCTCATCTGATTCCTCCGCCCCAGCCTTAAATTTTAGATCTTTGTAATTATGCATCTCATCATAGATTTTGCAGAATATTAGACGGGTCATTTCTCCACCAAGTCTCTCGGCTCGGGGAAGGTTACTATTAGTATAGAGATGATAATAAATAACTTTGAAAATTGATCTTAGATTTTGAGCAGGTATTAACTCATCACCAGTTTTATATTTTCCTATCTCTTCCCAAGATTGGCCTTTTTTAGGTATATTTCTCCATTCAACAAGTTTAGGAGTATAAGATGGAGGCTTGCGTATTGCTCTAAAATAAGCTATTTCAGTTCCATTGAACCAGACACCACCCTCTGCAGGGGTTGGGTCAATATAACTTTTAAGCTGTTTTTCTCCATCTTTTTTATCTTTTCGCTTCGTCTCAACGATAAGGAAAATATTATCAAATGTTTTCTTGTTATTTCCAAAAATTACTATATCAGCAGGTCCAATTTTAGTGCTTCCTTTCTGAATATAGAATTCTGGAAAAGTTTGAATCTGTTCTTTCGAATAGCCATACTCGTTAATCAATCTTTCTGCAAAGATAATTTTGGCCTCTACTCTTTCAGGGGTTATTTTTACAAGTCTTCCTGTAACGGGATCTTTGATATAGCCCTCTTTAGCCTCAAATTCCTCAGTTGGTTTAAATTCTTTTTCAGGCATAAGGTTTATTTCTCCTTAATCAAACCCTCATTATAGAAACTATAATACTTATTGTCTCCTAAAATGACATGATCTAAAACTCTTATTCCCACCAGCTCACAAGCAGAAATTAAGCGATTAGTAATCTCAATATCTTCTTGACTTGGTTCAGATTCACCACTTGGGTGATTATGGAGAAGTATAAGAGCAGAGGCTGATTCGGTTATCGCTTCTT
>CAZLTH010000210.1:0-3659 GCA_964562355.1 uncultured Syntrophomonadaceae bacterium
TTTATTTTAGCTTAATAAGGGACATAATGCAAATCCGATTTAGGGGCTAAATAGGAACCTCTGGATACTTATCTGCTAATTTAATACCCTTTTTAATATCTACGAAGGGCTCAGCCACACCAGAGTGTGTTAAAATAGCCCATTTTTTACTTTTGGCAACTTCTAGCAGCTCATTGAAGTAATCTGTTAGTTCGTACTGCTGCCAAGTTGGGTGAACTTTAAATCCCAATATCTTCTTGTTGTTTGGCAAATTAACCCACCAATTGTGTTTTCTGGGGTCAACCACCAGCCACTGCCACAGTTTAGGATGAGTTTCGCAAAGAGTAGTTAGTATTTTGTTCTCTGCTATACCTTTAGAAAAAACATCAAGTGATGAAGCTACTATGGCACTAACATTTGGGTTCGAGGCCCAATTCTGTAAAGGGGTTAACCCATGAGGCACCCAATTTGGATAAAGACCTGCATCAAAATAATGTCCATGAATATCAATAACCATTCAAATCACTCCTTTAATACTATGTTTAAACATGTAATTTTTATTTTTAGGGGATGCCATTTATCAGTCGGATTTTATGTTGCAAAAAAAAGAGGGTGATAAGATGTAGTTATAAAGTGTAGTGGCTCTATTGATACTATTGTATGCAATAATTATATGATAGTTGCTAAAAAACTTATTGCTTGAAAGGGCGAAACTTGGTAGAATCTTCATCATCATTAGTAAGACCGATTTTTCAATAATTAAAACGATTGCTAACGGAAATCATAAGCTAGGTAAAATAGCAGCGGCATTAGAAGTTTCGCAAAATAGCCTGACTAGATATTTAAAAGGATTGATAGACGTTTTTCTTGACATCTAAATGGCTAAAAAAGTTAGCAAAAATTTGCTAAATAGGCAGGATACTTTGATAAAAACGATGAAGAGATAAGGAAGGGGCGCAAAGATAAACAGATATTTTAAAATGGTTAACCCAACTATATTATGAGGAGCTTGATAATATGTTAATTCAATCTACAAAGAAACTATTAGATGAACTGAAGATAAAGCCAGACACACCTGCAGAGGAAGACCCTCTCTTTTCTTGGCATGCCAACTTGATTAAAGTGGATCGCAAGAAAGTTGTGGTGATTGTGAATGATAAAAATAGGTATATTATAGTTCTCCATGGATTGAGGGCAAAGGATTTTAAAAGATTAGATGAACATATTTTACAAGCGATACGTGAAACCTTCCAACAAGAGGGTATTAAAGATGATATTATAGAGAAGTTTATCAATCATTCTCAGAAAGTCACTTACGCAAAAACAAAGAATAGATCATTGGTTGCGAGGATGAACAAGGCATGTGAGAATTTCCACTATTATTATGAGGAGCTTTGGGACAATGAATCTATTTATAAAAGTGTCTTGAGCACAAAAGCTAGCCGTTCTTTGGTCAGTAGTGGAAAGGATGAGTATATTGAACCCAATGAGGAGATGTATAAGGACCTTGAGAAGTTTGCAGGTGGACCAATTTTTGGCTCTAAAGCTGTGGAGCTAAAAGTAACTCTTGATCTTGAAAATCATCATGTTTGGCGTAGAATAGTGGTGCCGGCGAACATAACTTTTAATAAGTTGCATCAAGTGCTGCAACTAGCATTTGAATGGCAAGGTTATCATCTGCATCAGTATTATATTTATGAAGAGAAAACATCTGGCAAGGGAGGGTCTATTAATCACTCGGTGGATAGCAAAAAAGATTATAATACTGTTATCAATCTGGTTTGTGATGAAGAGGCCTTTGACTATGATAATGACGTACCCATGAAATTGGAAGTGGGCGTAAAGCTTTCAGAATATATCCCTTCTAAAATAGAATATGTCTATGATTTTGGAGATAATTGGCAGCACTATATTGAAATCGAAAGAGTTATTGATGATTATGTTGTGAATTATCCTGTCTGCCTTGAAGGTGAGGGAAATTCTCCCCCAGAAGATGTTGGAGGAGAGTACGGATATGAAGAGTTTCTTAAAATCATAGCTGATAAAAAGCATTCGGAACATGAGGACATGGTCAACTGGGGCAGAATGCAAGACTATAAGGATTTTGATATTGAGAAGATTAATAAGCAGCTTAAACATATATGATGTGATTTGTGCGCTTTAAGCGAAGTGAAAGGAATGGATATAAAGATGAAAATACCTTATGGGATGTCAAACTTTAAAGCTCTAAGACAAGAAAAGTACTTATATATCGACAAAACAAAATATATTGAAACTATAGAGAATCTCAACAGTAAGTATGTTTTTTTCATAAGACCACGTAGATTTGGCAAGAGTCTATTTCTTTCAGCACTAGAACATTATTACAACTTCAAAACCTCACCTGAGTTTAAAGAATTATTTGGAGATTTATATATAGGGGAAAATCCCACAGAGTTAAAAAACAGTTACTTGATATTAAAACTTAACTTCTCAGGGCTAAATACGGACAGTAAAGAAAAGTTAGAAAACTCATTTAGGCTAAGACTCTTAAGTGCTATTGATTTTTTAGTAGATCAATATCAAGAGCTATTTAATAATCCTGCTGAGTTAAGAGCTAAAATACAGGTTACAAAAGATATTAGTGCTATGCTGGAATTTATAATTAGAGAAGTACAGAAAACAAATAAAAAAATCTACTTAATAATAGACGAATACGATCACTTTGCAAATGACATTATAGCCATGGGAGATAGCGCTTTTTACAAGGATATAATTAGAGCGACAGGATTTGTGAGAGACTTTTATGAGACAGTAAAGATAGGTACAGAAACAGTAATAGATAGAATATTCATGACGGGAATATCGCCAGTAATGCTAGATGATTTAACCAGTGGATTTAACATAGCCTCAAACCTTACACTAGACATAAATTTAAACGAAATGCTTGGATTTACGGAAAGTGAAGTAAAGAATCTTATAGATAATAGTGAACTGGCAACACTGGTGAAAAACAACAGTATATTTGCGAGGGAAAGTGAATTAATGCAAGAACTAAAGAAAAACTACAATGGCTATCTGTTTAATAAAAGTGCCAAACAAAGAGTATATAATCCAGATATGATACTATATTTCTTTGACCAATGGAAAAAAAGCAATGAATATCCTGAAAAACTGCTGGACGACAACGTCAAAACTGATTATGGTCGCTTGAATCGCTTAATGGTCAATGAGGAAAACAGAACAAAGCTGGAAGAGATAATCAAAGATGAAGGCATTATAGCAAAAATCGCAAGCAGATTTTCCTTTGATAATATGAATGATGAAGATAACTTTGTATCACTACTATTCTACATGGGATTATTGACTAATGACTCTATAATATACGGAGAAACAAAACTGGCGATACCAAACTACGTGACTAAAGAAATATTTTGGGAATATTTTAATAAGAAAATAAGGCAAGAGCATTCATTAAGGCACAGTACAGAAGAGCTGGCAAAATCTATCTGGCAAGCAGGGATACACGGTGATATTAAGCCATTCATTGACTATATAAGTGCTAATGTAATAAAAAAGTTATCTAATCGTGATTTAATACAATTCGATGAAAAATATATCAAAGTAATACTGTTCTCTTATCTGACAACAAGCAATTTATATCGACCACACAGCGAAAAAGAAATAGAAAATGGTTATAT
>CAZLTH010000211.1:0-3649 GCA_964562355.1 uncultured Syntrophomonadaceae bacterium
GAGGCATATCTATAGGAGAAATGAAAGGCAAGCTGGAAGTAGCGGAAAGAATGCTGAGCGAAAATCTGTCAATTGATTTAATATCTAGAATAACCGGATTATCTTGTGAAGAGCTAGGGAAAATAAAGCAAAGACTATAACGAATCCGCTTGTTAGATTGTCAGGAAACCTTTCCTTTTTTCTTGTTTGCAAAACTTCGTGATTTTTTAGTTAAAAAGATAGAATTATGTTGAGCAAAGTCAATAAAGCTTCCTTTTTGGAGCTTTATTTTTTATGCCAAAATTAAGGAGGAAAATATATACTCCAGAATGAGCGAAAAAAAGAAGAAAGGAAAATGATGGAAAGTTTGGCTACCTATTTTTTATATTATTTTGATAGTGCTTAAAATGATGGGTTCCCTCTCGTTTTTGTATTGATTTTTAACCTAAGTTTTTCAAGTTACGAATTAAAAATGCATTAATCTCTTTGCATAGCAAAGAAGGTTGGCGAGAAAAAGAGGAAAAATACTTAGAGAGAAGAAGATAATATATTAAGGTGTGTATTTCACTGGGCTCGACCAGTGATTCCGGTAATTGTCGGCCAGCGATTCCGCTGGAAGCCGACCAGTAAAAAGTATTAAAGCAACACTGGAAACTTCCGATGATAGTGAGCGATTAAATTTCTTTTGCGCTCTAGTGAGGTGCGCTGCACCTCACCCCGACCCTGAGGGGCAGGGGAGGCAAACAGGAGTAAGGCTTGAGAGCTTACAGCTGGCGTTTTGCGACATTCCAGGCCGGGTACAATTTTCTTTATGGTTCTTTATGGTAGGAATTTTGTGATAATTAGAGAAAAATCTAGAGGCAGGTAATTGCTAACCGCTCCTAGCGTGAGTTTCCGAATATATGGAGTATATCCGAACTGCTTCGGGGGCTAAATAGTATGCATAAGTTAGGTGAAATTGATTCCTCATAGGAGGTAGGCAATGTACGAAGAGTCAAAACTCAAGGAAGCGTGGTACTTTTACTCAAGAATGGTTTCAAAGACAGACAACCGCGACAATCTCCTTTTTGATCTAAGTGCATTTCTATCAGCCGCCCGATCTGTTTTACAATATGCCTTTAAGGAGGCTCAAACCAAACCTGGTGGTCGGCAATGGTATGACAACCACATGACATCAAGCAAGGTACTGGCTTTCTTCAAGGACAAGCGCAATATCAATGTACATACCCAGCCAGTTCAAGTAAACCAGCATACTTCTATCCAATTGACGGAGGTTATGCGCATCTCAGAAAGTATCCATATCAGAAAATTCGACCAAACGGGTCGACTCATTGGCGAGTATTCATCTGAACTATCCGAGTCACCACCAGCACCCGAAATTCCACCCAAAAAGCGTTAAAGTCAATATCTTGGAATCATGATTGTAATAATATAAATATAATCATAGCCGAAAGCCGGAGATATAATGATATTGATTTTGGAAATGTTCTGTTTGGTGATGAAATAATAACACATGAAACAATAAGACATAGAGGAGAGTTGAAGGTTCTTGAACAATGGGGTAGAAAGCAGAATGGTTTAATTCACAAAAGTGGATTTAAAGAAAAGCTCAATTATTACGTAGTTCTTAAAAATCCTAGTGGAAAGATATTTGGGAGGTATGAAAAAAAATTGTTTGTAATTAGGGCTTGTGATGAAATAAACTGTGTAATATTGCGAAGGATTTTCGTTCATAACCAAGGCGTGGAAATAGGCGCATAGCAGCGTTATGTAACTGTTTCCACAACGCAGGGTATGGACGAAAAGACAAGTAAGATTGTACAGGTTATTTAGGAACAAGCCCTTAGTGAATACGAAGGAGATAGAATTCAAGAAATATTAGGAATAGATAAAGTCTATTATAGCCACGCCTGGGTTTAATATAGCAACTAAAACCTCCAAGGACCACCTATCAAGTCGCCTTCAAATAATCCAAGGCCCAGTTTCTAAAGCGAAATGACCATAATGACAAAAGGGTGAATTTCTGTGGAAGTTATCAACAATATTGAAAAAGCATTGGGAGAGGATCTAAAAAAAACCGTCAGCAAAAAGGCTAGGCTTTCGATTGCTGCCTCTTGTTTCTCTATTTATGCTTACGAAGCCCTCAAAAAAGAGCTGACACAAATAGAAGAGCTGCGTTTTATTTTTGCATCCCCTACTTTTATTGCGGACAAGCTCAAAAAAGAGAAACGAGAATTTTATATCCCCAAGCTTAACAGGGAAAAAAGTCTCTACGGCACAGAATTTGAAATCCGGCTAAAAAACGAGCTGACGTTAAAGGCCATTGCTAAAGAATGCAGCCAGTGTATAAAACAAAAGGTAACCTTTAAATCTAACAGTACCAGTGGCAACTTGCAGTGTTTTATCAACGTGGAAAACAGTGCAGAAAAAGTGACCTATATGCCAGTTAACGCTTTTACTACTGTAGATCTGAGTTATGAAAAGGGCAACGCCCTTTCTAATATGGTTAATAAAATTACTAATTATCCTATGAGTAAGCATTATTTTGATCTTTTTGAACAGGTCTGGCAAGATGAAGAGGAACTTACCGAAGTGACTGACCAGGTAATTGATCACATATCAACTGTTTATAAAGAAAACTCGCCGGAATCTATTTATTTTCTGATCCTTTACAATATTTTCAGCGAATTTCTCGAGGACATATCCCAGGACATGCTCCCTAATGAAGCTACTGGCTTCAAAGAAACTGAAACATGGAAACGACTCTATAATTTTCAAAGAGATGCAGTTATCGGCGGCATCAACAAGCTAGAAAAATACAATGGTTGTATCTTGGCTGACAGCGTGGGTTTGGGTAAAACCTTCAGTGCCCTAGGGATTATCAAGTACTATGAACTGCGTAACAAGTCTGTTTTGGTACTCTCCCCCAAGAATTTAGGAGAAAACTGGCTTACTTTCCGGCAAAATGTTACCAACAACATTTTATATCGTGACCGCTTCCGCTACGATGTACTATACCATACTGATTTATCCAGAGATAGTGGCTATACCAATGGCATTCCTTTAGGCCGAATTAACTGGGGCAATTATGATCTTCTAGTTATTGACGAGTCACATAACTTTAGAAATAACGAAGCCAGAAAAGAAAAAGAGACCCGTTACCAGAAGCTGATGCGCAAGGTAATCCAGGCCGGTGTTAAGACCAAAGTTCTCATGCTATCGGCCACCCCGGTAAACAACCGTTTCAATGACTTAAAAAACCAGTTGCACTAGCCTATGAGGGAGACCCAAAAAATATTAACCTTGCTCTTAATACTGGAAAAGGCGTGGAAGAAATATTTCGACGTGTGCAAACAGTCTTTAATAGTTGGTCCAAGTTGTCCATAACCACGAGAACTACTGAAACCTTGCTGGAGATGCTGGGCTTCGATTTTTTTGAACTATTAGATAGTGTAACTATTGCTCGCTCCAGAAAACATATCCAAAAATACTACGATACCAAGGAAATAGGACCCTTCCCCAAGCGGTTAAAACCCCTCTCTTATTACTGCGACCTCACCAAACAACAGGACGTGATAGGATATAACGAGATATTTAGAGAACTTTCCCACCTGACCTTAGCTCTTTATGCACCTTTTAATTACATATTACCCAGCAAAATAAGATTTTA
>CAZLTH010000212.1:0-3576 GCA_964562355.1 uncultured Syntrophomonadaceae bacterium
ATCTGTAACACGGCAAACAAGCATTTGGATGCGGGGTATCTGTAACACGGCAAACTTGCATTCGTAAGCGAGGGGTTTGTTCCGCTTTCATACTATCAGTTGCCGGGTTACAAGTCCTCCGCTTTCGTACTATAAGTTGCCGTGTTACAAGACAACCCCATTCGACTAATTCAGAACCTGCCCTGAGCAAAAGTCGAATGGGGCAAGCTCTGAGCGTAGTCAAACGGACTCAGTATAAGTTTCAGCAATCTAACCTTGAACCTTGAACCCGGGTATAGGCGGCATGTTTCTCTTATGACTGCTTGCTTTCTGCATAGCAATTATTATTTCGCGCTCTTTTTCATCTACAATAGTTCCTTCTTGCAAATACCTGTCCAACACATCGTAAGTTAAACCCATTTCCTTTTCATCAGTTTGCCCTGCCCACAAGCCGGCAGAAGGAGGTTTGTTAATTATCTCGGTAGGCAACTGCAAATAAACAGCCAATTCTCGCACCTCTCTTTTCAGCAAATTGCCCAAAGGCAATAGGTCAACACCACTATCCCCATGTTTGGTAAAATAGCCCGTTGCTAGCTCGCTACGATTACCTGTCCCGGCAACTAGGAAATGTTGCTGAGCCGCATGATAATACAAAGTAGTCATACGCAAGCGAGATTTTATATTGGCTATAGCCACATCTTTGATATTTATCTCTTTTACCTGTAAAACTTCCAGAAAGCTTGTAAAAACTTTATCTAAGATTATTCTTTTTACAGGAATATGCAAACTTTCTGCCACTAGGCAAGCATCTTTTTCATCCTGCAAGTCACTAAAGCAAGGCATTATCAAAGCAATAAGGTCGTCAGAAAAGGTTCTTTTAGCCAAGGCAGCTACTACCGCAGAATCAACACCACCACTCAAACCAAAAACAAGACCACGACATCCTGCCGCTAATACTTTATTCTGGAGCCAAGGCTTTATTTTTTCGACAAATTCAATCGAATCAAACATCAAATCATCCTTTGTGTGTAAGTTTTGGTATTTACAATTCTAGTTTATATCTACTCTACTGTCAAATATTTAGCCGACAAAAATTCGGCTTGACCTCTGAACCTTAATTATAGTACAATTGTGATGCAATGTGATTGTTTTATTAGCAACAAATACCCTAGTAATATACTTTCCTGCAGACGATTTCTTTTGTTTTTACATAATATGCAGTTATTTCTGACTATTCTGGATGTATTCCTTGCTAACTCTACGATAAGGGAAGGAGGGGACCTAAACTTTATAGTAAACAGGTTTGTGCTATGATGTGGTGCAGTGTAGTACCGTATCGAACTTTAATCTGAAAAATTCAAAAAGGAGGTCGCATTCATGAGTTCTTATGCAAAAAAAGTTTTGAGGGTAAATCTAACCACAGGTTCTATTGCTACCGAGCCACTGGCTGACGAAATGGCCAAAGCTTTTCTCGGAGGCAGAGGGCTAGGAGGTAAAATGCTGGCTGACGAAATTCCCATCGGCATTGACTCTCTCAGTGAGGAAAACAAGATTTTCTTTATTACCGGACCCTTAACCGGCACGTCTGCACCCACTGGTGGACGCTACATGGTTGTAACTAAAGCACCTCTCAATGATGTTATTGCTTCTTCTAATTCTGGTGGTCACTGGGGAGCGGAATTAAAATTTGCCGGCTATGACATGCTCATTGTAGAAGGCAAAGCCAAAGAGCCCGTCTATATTTATATTAAAGACGATGTGGTAGAAATTCGCTCGGCAGCAAAGTTCTGGGGCAAAAAGACCATGGAAGTCACTGATATGTTCCTTGAAGAAGTCGGCGACTCTAAAGCCCGGGTATTAAACATCGGTCCGGCCGGAGAAAACCTCTCTCGCATTGCAGCAGTAATGAATGATCGTTACAGGGCAGCAGGTCGCTCTGGTGTAGGTGCTGTTATGGGTTCGAAAAAATTAAAAGCTATCGTGGTACGTGGCAGCAACAAAGTAACCGTTGCCGAGCCAGATAAGTTCAAAGAAGTAGTCAAGGACGTCGTCAAAAAAATCAGGGAACACCCGTTAACAGGTCAAGGACTGCCTACCTATGGCACTGGCGTTTTGGTTAACATTATCAATGAAAACGGTGTATTTCCCACTAACAACTTCCAAGAAGGCGTATTTGCGGGAGCAGAACAAGTTTCCGGCGAAACTCTTACTGAGAAATACCTGGTTAAAAAAGATGTCTGTTATCGTTGTCCGATAGCCTGCGGTCGTTATTGCAGTGTTGACGGCGAAGAGGGTGGTGGTCCGGAGTATGAAACACTTTGGGCCTTTGGCGGCACTTGCGGTGTTTCCGATCTCAAAGCAGTTATTCGCGCCAATAATGTCTGCAATGAATTGGGACTGGATACTATTTCTGCTGGCGCAACTATTGCTGCTGCTATGGAACTATACCAACGCGGCTATCTCAAACCGGAAGATGTTGATGGTCCGGAACTTAAATGGGGTAGCGGTGAAGCTGTTGTTGAATGGACAAGGAAAATGGGTATGAGCGAAGGTTTAGGTGCCAAGATGGCCATGGGCTCTGCTCGCCTTTGTGCTGCTTATGGTGCTCCTGATCTATCCATGGCCGTGAAAAAACTGGAACTTCCTGCTTATGACCCACGAGGTATTATGGGCATGGGTTTGAGTTATGCTACCAATAATCGCGGTGGTTGTCATGTGCGTGGCTATATGATTGCACCTGAAATTGCCGGCATTCCAGAAAAATTGGATCGCTTTGCCTTGGAAGGTAAAGAAGTCTGGACAAAAATCTTTCAAGACCTGACTTCAGTTATTGATAGCTTAGGACTATGTCTCTTTACTTCTTTTGCACTTGGTGCACAAGAATATGCAGACCTTTATAATGCCGCCACCGGTGAAAACTTAACTGCAGATGAACTCTTAGCCTGTGGTGACCGTATCTTTAACAACGAACGTCTCTTTAATTTACAAGAGGGCTATAGCATAAAGGATGATACCCTGCCGAAGCGTCTTCTGGAAGAACCCATGCCTGAAGGTCCCGCTAAAGGGCGTGTACATCAATTAGATAAATTGTTACCCAAATATTACGAACTGCGCGGCTGGGATGAAAAAGGAGTTCCTACTGCAGAAACAAAACAATCCCTAGGATTGTAATTTTTGATGGGTGGCGATTTTAGGGGGAGTGTTTCTATATGCAAATAACTGTAAAACTATTTGCCAGTTTGCGTACAAACCGCTTTAAAGTGGAAGCCCACACCTGTGAAAAGAGCACAACTGTAGAACAAATAGCTCTAAAATTAAATATTCCCAAAGAAGAACTGGCTTTAAAACTAATCAACGGTCGAGATGCCAATCTGGATCAAAAGCTTAAGGACGGTGATGTTTTATCCCTTTTCCCCGCTGTAGGTGGAGGGTAGCAAAGCACCAGATAAGCACCTATCCCAATAAGGTTAAAACTCTCCAAAAACCAGCTAACCCCGAGGTTTATTAAAAACCTCGGGGTTAGGGTATCTAAATATAATTACAGTATCCGGCGGAGACTTACTCTCCCAGGGGCCTGCGCCCCAAGTACCATCAGCG
>CAZLTH010000213.1:0-3573 GCA_964562355.1 uncultured Syntrophomonadaceae bacterium
TTCTTTTTTGACACGACTCAGCAGGTTAGCAAATGGGAAGGCAGGAAACCACGGGGACGTTTCTTGCGGTTTCCAACTCCACTGCATAATAATATTTCCGCTGGGCTGTTATCTCTTTTAGCTTTTTGACTTCCATATGCCCCCCGAGACTATATCCATGTTCATTCGTGGTTTGTTGCATTATTACTTTGTGATATTCTCGTATTTCTAAAAGACTCCTCCTATTTCAAATTCTGTCGCAGAGCTTCATAAATTATAATCGCTCCGGCGGCAGCGGCGTTAAGTGACTGGACAGAGTTCAATAGGGGTATTTTTACCTGCTGGCAAGATTCTCCTTTAAAGGTTACTGAGATTCCTTTACTTTCGTTGCCAATAACCAAACCATAAGAAGTGGGGAATTTTAGCTCGAAACAGGAAACTTCGGCTGCCGGATCACAGGAATAAAGCGATATCCCTTTATCTTTTAAAGGTAAAAAAATGTCTTCTGGCTGTTGCTCTCTGACAAGAGGCATTCTAAATGAAGCTCCCATGGTTGACCTCAAGACTTTAGGACTCCATATATCTACCGTACCTTTGGTACAAATAACTCCTGTAATACCACCGGCTAAAGCTGTTCTCAGAAGGCTACCCAAATTGCCCGGATCTTGAATTTTATCCAGAATCAATAATCTGGCTTTTTCTTTGACTACCTCCCCTAAAGTAAAGACAGGCATTCTGGCAACACAAAGCATGCCTTGGAATGTTTGAACAGCCGAAACTTCTTCTAGAAGATTCTCTGCAGTTAAATAACATGGAATATCTTTCGCTGCTGCTTTTTTTAATATTTCTGTTCCCGAGAGAGAAGTCTTAAACTTTGGAGAATATAAAATCCAGTCGATGTCTGCTCCGGACAAAAAAGCATCCTCAACCAGCAATGCTCCTTCTAAGGGTACCAAGTCGTAGGCATCTCTGTATTTTCTTTTCTGCAATAGGCGGAATTGCTTCAGTTTTTTATTGTTTCTGCTTTTAATAATCATATCATTCACTCATCTTTTTAGGATAGATTCTATTTTATCCAGAGATTCATTCTTTCCCACCATTATCAAAATATCATCTTCGTTGATGACCTCTTCTGCTGCCGGCGATATGTTTACGTCTGATTCTCGTTTGATAGCCATAACGGTGATTCCAAAGCTAGCTCGCAAATTCAGCTCTCGCAACGACTTGCCAAACATAGCCGCAAAAGCTTCCATCTCTACTATACTGTACTCATCAGAAAGCTCAATAAAGTCCAGCAGATTAGTTGCCAGTAGATTATGCGCTACTCTTACCCCCATATCTCGTTCAGGATAAACAACCCTAGTGGCACCTGTTTTATAGAGCACTTTGCCATGCAGGTCTGTCCTGGCTTTAGCTACAATATGCTTGACCCCTATTTCCTTTAAAATCAGAGTAGTCAAAATACTGGCCTGCATATTTTGCCCTATACTGACTATTACAGCATCAAAACTTTCTAGGGCTAATGACTGTAACGCAGCTTCGTTGGTTGAATCCACTTGCACCGCATGAGTAACCTCTCCGGCTATCGCCGCCACTACCTCTTCCTCGGTATCAATAGCCAGCACCTCATGTCCCATCTGGCACAAGGTTTGCGCTATGCTACTGCCGAAACGACCCAGTCCTATTACCGCAAATTGCTTGGCTTTCATTTTAGATTTACACCCCTTAGCCGATTAAAATATTTTCTTCTGGATATCTTACCAAGGTTTTTTGCAATCTGTGTGCAAAAACCAGCACCATAGTCAAAGGACCTATTCTGCCAATAAACATAGCTATAATAATCAGTATTCTACCCAAGTAAGACAGTTCTGCTGTAATACCTAGGGAAAGTCCTACTGTAGAAAAAGCTGAAACGGTCTCAAAAAAAATCTCAAGAAAAGAAGCCGTCTCCGTGATTGTTAACAGCAGGGTAAAGGTGAAAATCAGCAATACAAATAGTAAAACTATAGCCAGAGATTTTTTTAAAATCCTCTCGGGCAAACGTCTTCCTAATAATACTACTTCTTCATTCCCTCGCATAGTTGAAATAACACTCCAGACCAGAATACCAAAAGTAGCAGTTTTAACGCCTCCGCCTGTTGATGCCGGCGAAGACCCGATAAACATCAGCGCAATCAGGAAAAATATGCTGCTCATTGTCAGCATGTTTGTAGGGACAACGTTAAATCCAGCTGTCCGGGGAGTTGCTGCTGTGAAAAAAGCTGCCATTATTCTTGCCCCATAATCCTGCAACCCTCCTAAAGTAGCAGGGTTACCCCACTCCAGTAAAAGAACAAAAAGCGTCCCACCGCCTAAAAGAAAAGCAGTTATAATGAGAACAAGCTTTGTATTTAAAGAAAATTTGTGAAATCTTTTTTTCTGATAGATGTCCACCAAGACCACAAACCCGGTTCCGCCCAGAATATATAATAGCATAATAGTGCCGCTTACTAGGTAGTCTGAAGCGTAGGCAGTCAAGCTATCAGCATCGGGCATAATATCAAAGCCGGCATTGGCAAACGCAGAGACAGCATGAAAAATACTTTTGAAGATACCCTCACTTAAGCCAAACTGCGGTATGAAACGCCAGCTTAGCAACAGAACTCCTACACCTTCTATACTGAAGGCCAATTTTAGTATAGTTTTTGATAACCCTATCAAGCCAGCTAGGGAAAACTGGTTGAGTGATTCTTGCATGACCAGCCTGTCTCGCAAAGTAATTTTACGACCAAGAAACAGGAAAATACCAGTAGCCATGGTCATAAATCCCAAACCGCCAATCTGGATTAAAATCAAAATAACGGCTTGCCCGAAAGGAGTAAAAAAAGCAGCTGTATCTACTACCACCAAGCCCGTCACACATACGGCAGAAGTTGCTGTAAAGAGAGCATTCAAAAAGCCAAGAGAACCTTCCCTAGCTGCTAACGGCAGCATCAGTAAAAAAGTCCCTATAAGTATGATAACGGCAAATCCACCAGCAAGAACCTGTGCTGGAACCAGTTTTCCCGGTGTTTTTTTGACTGGACCAATAGGTCATTCCTCCCGAAAGATAAGAAATCACTGAATATTTGCAGACTTCAGTAGTTAGAAAAAGACCTATGAGAGCATAGGTCTTTTTAGTGAGTGACTAAGTGACTAAGTCAGCCTACCTGCCTGTGCGTCGCACGCAGACAGGCGGCTGTAAGTGAATAAGTAAGTGACGAAACACGACGAGGTTGAGGAGAATCCCCACTTCTTTTAGTGACTCAGCCACTCGTCCCTCACTTCCCCACTCGTCCTTCGTCCCTCCGTCCTTACTCAGTGACTTAGTCACTCACCTCTGACTAAGTCACTGACTTAAACTATTTTTTGCTACATCAGCTAGCTGTTTGAACGCTTTGGCGTCATTTACTGCTAAATCAGCCAGCATTTTTCTGTTTACTTCCACATTGCTTCTTTTAAGCCCATTCATGAAGCGACTGTAAGACATCCCATTTATCCTAGCGGCAGCATTGATTCTAATAATCCAGAGTTTGCGAAAATTACGTTTGCGTGTTTTCCTATCTCTATAGGCAT
>CAZLTH010000214.1:0-3572 GCA_964562355.1 uncultured Syntrophomonadaceae bacterium
TACAATCTTACTTGTCTTTTCGTCCATACCCTGCGTTGTGGAAACAGTTACATAGCCCTGCTATGCGCCTATTTCCACGTCTTGGTTATGAGCGAAAATCCTTCGCAATATTGCACGGATTATTTCATCACAAGCCCTCAGTTTTGCACAGATAAGAATGAAGGAGGATGCAAAAATGAAAGTACTTGCTTTCAATAGCAGTCCCAATATGGCGAAAGGCGGCACAGCATTAATTCTGGCACCGTTTCTTGCTGGTCTCAAAAAAGCCGGCGCCGAGGTTGAGCTGTTTTACCTGCGGCAACTCAATATCAAGCCTTGTTTGGGTTGTTTTGCCTGTTGGTTTAAAACGCCGGGACAGTGTACACTCAGAGATGACATGGATATGCTTTATCCGAAAATATCATCTGCGGATATTACGGTCATAGCTACACCGGTTTATGTAGATGGCATGACTGGAACAATGAAGACATTGTTTGATCGCTTTGTTCCCCTAGTAGAGCCTTTTTTTGAAATGCGTGCAGGGCACTGCCGCCACCCACAGCGAGAGGGATATAAAGAAGGGAAAGTTGTTTTGGTTTCCGTGACCGGGTTTCCAGAGCTGGATAATTTTGATCCGCTGGTAACACATGTGAAAGCAATCTGTAAAAACATGCAGCAAGAATTTGCTGGTGCTTTGTTGCGCCCCTATGCAGCAGCTCTTCCCAGTATGGAAAAAATGGGTATTCCTGTACAGGAAGTTTACCAAGCAGCTGAAAACGCTGGCTATTATCTGGCAAAAGAGGGTAAAATGCCAGCAGAAGACCTAACCGCTGTCAGTTGCGAGCTGGTACCGCCGGAGGCATATGTAGAATTTATTAATAAAAGATTTCATAAAGCGCTGGCAACTCTGGAGGAAAAGAAGAAAAAGAAGGTAGCTGCGCATTGCGACCAATGTGCGCTCAAAAGCTGATTAAAGGTGGGGTTGCAAGTGACAATGGAAACAGAAGCTTGTAATAATGCGAGCGTTTTAAGTAGGGTAGTAGGGAGGTTACTGCTGGAAAGCAGTAAAACCATGGCCGTGGCGGAGTCCTGTACCGGGGGATATCTTTCTGATCTCTTGACTGATGTTTCCGGCAGCTCGGCCTATTTTTTGGGAGGATTAGTAGTTTATAGCAACAAGCTAAAAGAAAAAATCCTTACTATCAAGCCAGAAGATCTGCTAAAACACGGTGCCGTCAGTGAAACAGTTGCCTTGGCTATGGCGGCAAACACTCGTACTTTAACAGGAGCAGATATTACACTGTCACTTACCGGCATAGCCGGCCCTGAAGGTGGCACGGCAGAAAAACCAGTAGGGCTAGTATATATCGCCCTAGCCACCGCAGAAGAAGTCAACTGTAAGAAATTTAATTTTCAGGGAGAAAGAAAGACAATTAAAGATAAGGCAGCGACAGCTGCTTTAAACATGTTGCAAGAAAAACTCTTGTCTGCTGGGGAGTAAAATATTTGCTAGAGTTAATAGAGAGTAAATTTCTAAGACCTCTTTTAATCATGCCAGCTACGTTAAAAGTTTGATTATCTTGCTTTGCCAAGTATAGTTAATTTACCGGTCAATATCCATAACTTCCCAAAGAGTTTTAAGACAAAAGAAAGCCGCATAACTATCCTTTGCCAAAGCACAAGGGGTGATGTTATAAATAATCAAGAGTAAAGGCCTTTGCTATCAGAGCTTGAAAATGAAGTATTTGGAGTTTTCGAGGGTACTGGCACTATTTCCGGAGTTGAAAACTAAAAAAACTGAAGAGAAAGGTGGTGTAACTCCTGGTTTATAGCTGAAATACAAAAAACCATTAATGATATGATGCTAGAAGCCAGGTGGGTAAAATGAATGACCGGAAATCTATTTCCATTGATAACACAGTTGAAAAGCTGGTTGAAAAGGCAATGCATGAGGAAATCGAAACGATTTGGGAAAGAAAGAAAACCATGAAAGTTCCTTGCGGATTTGGTGAGAGAGGATTATGTTGCCAAATCTGTTCAATGGGACCCTGTAGAGTTAGCCCCTCTGCCGAGAAAGGTGTGCAAAGGGGTATTTGTGGGGCCACATCCGATACGATTGTAGCAAGAAACTTAGCCAGAAAAGTTGCGGCAGGAACCGCTGCACACTCTGATCACGCTAGGGATATTGCCTATGTAATGCACATGGCTTGCATTGATGGTGATTATACTATTAAAGACGAGCAAAAATTGTTAAAACTGGCTAAGGAATGGAATGTTAAAACAAAAAACAGAGACATTTATGACATAGCCCATGAAGTAGCAGAAATTGCTTTAAACGAATTTGGCAAGCCTTTTGGAAACTTGAGATTTTTGGAAAGGGCACCAAAGCCAAGAAAAGAATTGTGGGAAAAACTGCAGTTGCTACCCAGGGCAATTGATAGAGAAATTACTACTACCATGCACTCTACACATATTGGATGTATGAGTGATCCACTAAGTTTAATCCATATGTCAATGAGAACTTCTTTGGCCGATGGTTGGGGTGGTTCAATGATTGCAACAGAGCTTAGTGATATTTTATTTGGCACTCCTACTCCGGTAGAAACTGAAACAAATTTGGGAGTTTTAGATGAAAAACAAGTGAATATTGTGTTGCACGGTCACGAGCCCAGTCTTTCCGAAATGATAGTTATGGCGGTGTGCGATGAAGAATTGATTAAATTAGCAAAACAAGTCGGAGCGGATGGAATTAATTTAGTTGGTATGTGCTGTACCGGCAATGAAGTTACTATGAGGCATGGTATAAAGATAGCTGGCAATTTTCATCAACAGGAGATGATAATAATAACAGGTGTAGTCGACGCAATGATAGTTGACGTTCAATGCATATTCCCTTCCTTGGCTCAAATATCAAAATGCTATCACACAAAATTTATTACTACTTCTCCAAAAGCAAAGATAAGTGGATCTATATATATTGAATTTGACAAGGAAAACGCATTATCTACAGCCAAAAAAATTGTAAGAGAAGCAGTTGAGAACTTTAGAAATAGAAAAAAAGAAAAAATACTTGTTCCCAAAGAAAAATCAGCTGCTATTGTGGGATTTACTGTGGAAGGAATAAAGAAGCACTTGGCAAAAGTTGCTAATATAGATGCACCAGACGGCACTTTAAAACCTTTAGTTGACAGTATTGTGAATGGGTCTATAAGAGGTATAGCAGGAATCGTAGGCTGTAACAACCCTAAAAACAAGCACGATTATGGTCACACCGAAATAATTAAAAATTTAATTGCCAATAATGTACTAGTTGTTACTACTGGATGTGCTGCCCAGGCCGCCGCAAAGGCGGGATTGATGACTAACGAATCAAGAGAGTTAGCAGGTGATGGACTAAAAGCCGTATGTGATTTTGTTGGTATTCCACCTGTCTTGCATTTAGGCTCTTGTGTAGATAATAGTCGTATTTTGGTTTTCGTTAGCGACGTTGCAAAATACTTGGAAGTTGATAACTGTGCTTTACCTGTAGTTGGGGTAGCTCCTGAATGGATGTCGGAAAAAGCTCTTGCCATTGGAACGTATGTCGTAACAAG
>CAZLTH010000215.1:0-3554 GCA_964562355.1 uncultured Syntrophomonadaceae bacterium
TTAACCTCGTCTCCTTTTAACCTCGTCTCCTCAAATTCCCATCAGATTTATAAATAACAAAAATGAAAGCGAAATAACCAAAGCATAATAATCCAAAACAGTAATCGTCATTTCTTTCATCCTAGTGCGGTTTTTTCCTCCCCGGTAGCAACGTGCCTCCATAGCCATTGCTAGTTCATCCGCCCGGCGAAAAGCACTGATAAAAAGAGGTGCTAAAAGAGGAACTAAGCTACGTGCTCGCCGGATAAATCCTCCGGAAGTGAAATCAGCACCTCGGGACATCTGAGCTTTCATAATCTTTTCGGTTTCTTCCATAAGAGTAGGAATAAATCTCAAAGCAATGGTCATCATCATGGCAATCTCATGTGCCGGCACTCCTAATCTCTCCAATGGTCTTAAAAGATATTCTATGCCATCTGTAAGTGCTAGCGGTGTAGTTGTCAAAGTAAGCAGATAAGTAGTAAGCACCATCAATATCAGCCTAGAAGACATAAAAAGACCTGTACTGACTCCAACTGTCTCTACTGTTAATGGTCCCAGTTGTAAAAGGACTTCTCCTCCCTTGGTCAGAAAAAAATGCAATAATATCGTAAAACTAAGTAAAATTGCTACTGGTTTCAGCCCCCTGATAAAATACACCCCGGGGAGCCTAGATAAAAACAATAATACTAAACTAAAACCGACCAGCACGGCAAATCCGTAAAAAGTTTGCACCGAAAACACAGTTGCCACGTAAATAAGCAAAGCTAAAATTTTCAAACGTGGATCCAAACGGTGTATAACTGAACTGCCAGGGATATACTGACCTATAGTTATACCGCTAATAATGCTCATGATCCGCAACCGACCTTCCCATATACTCGCCAAGCTCATAAATTCGTATTTCTTATATTAGTTACCAGTTAATTGTCGTACGGCAAATTGGAAACCCGTAACCCCGTAACCCCTGTAAACTGTAAACTGTAAACCACAAGTGGTATTACATCAGCTAATTTTCGTTACTGCGCTTATCGACAAATGCTGGTTTATGACCTACGCCAGTATAACCCGGATTATCTCTTTGGTGGCCTCCTCCACGGTATAAATATCAGTCCGCACATCTTTGCCCAATTCTTTCAACTTACGCATAACTTGGTTTACCTCCGGCAAAGCTAAGCCGGCTTTTTTCAAAAGGTTTTCGCTAGCAAAAACCTGCGCAGGAGTGCCCTGCAGTAAAATCTCTCCGTCTTGTAGTACTAGCAAGTTGTCTGACAATTTAGCAATATCTTCCATATTATGCGAAACCAAGATTATTGTCAAACCTTCTTTTAAATGAAGGTTTTTTATTTCTCTAAAAATCTCCCGACGTCCCTGCGGATCCAAACCTGCCGCAGGTTCATCAAGAATAATCACCTCGGGGTTCATTACCAATATCCCGGCTATAGCTACTCGTCTTTTTTCTCCACCACTCAGCTTAAAAGGAGATCTATCCTTAAAGGCGACTAAGTCTAGGTCGACTTTATGCAGAGCCTCCTTAATTCTTCTTTCCTTCTCCCCGGCAGGTAGCTTTAATCTTTTTAAGCCAAAAGCCACCTCTGCCCAAACAGTTTCCTCAAAAAGCTGTTCTTCCGGATACTGGAACATAAGCCCTACCCGGGTCCTTACTTCTTTTAAGAATTTACCCTTATCCCAAAGGTTCTTCCCGGCAAAGCGGAGAGTACCGAAAGTGGGGGTAAGCAGTCCGTTTAAATGCTGCACCAAAGTAGTTTTACCTGAACCTGTCTGACCAATGATACCGGTAAAGCTACCTTGGGGTATAACTAAATTAATCCCCTTTAAAGCATCTTTTGCAAAAGGGGTTCCCGGCGAGTACGTATGTGAAAGTTCTTCTACTTCTATAAGCATAGCTGCTCTACAAGCTCCTCAACTTTCAAAATATCTATGGGGATATCCAGTCCCTCTGCTCGCAAGCAGGAAGCCAGCTCCGTTACTGGTGGCACATCAAGCCCTAAGGTTTTTAAGAATCTCTGCCGAGAAAAGACTCGCCGTGGCGAGCCTTCCAATACAACAAGTCCGCTTTTCATTACCACCAAACGAGTTACATCCCTTACTTCCTCCATAAAGTGAGTGATATATATAACTGTGATACCTTCTTCTTTATTTAGGCGTTCAATTAATTCGAGCACTTCCGCACGACCACGGGGGTCTAGCATGGCAGTAGGCTCATCTAAAACCAAGCATTCAGGGCGCATAGCGATGATACCAGCAATAGCTAACCGCTGTTTTTGTCCACCTGAAAGAAGATGAGGCGCATGATGGCGTAGTTCCAACATGCCTACCAGTCTCAAAGCTTCTTCTACTCTCTGGAGAATTTCTGGGGGTGGCAGCCCTAGATTTTCCGGACCAAAAGCCACATCTTCCTCTACAGTAGTAGCTACTATCTGGTTGTCAGGGTTTTGAAAAACCATCCCCACACACTGGCGAATATGATAAACCTCTCCAGTTTCTTTTGTGGAAACACCTTTTATCAAAACTTCCCCTTCATCCGGTAACAAAAGAGCATTGAAATGACGTGCCAAAGTAGATTTGCCAGAGCCGTTGTGACCGATAATCGCCACATATTCTCCCTGTTTTACCTTAAAATCAATCTCCTGTAAAACAGGGTTTTCTAGTGGCTTCTCTTTATGATAAGAAAAAGTCAACCCTTTTGTTTCGATTATATACAAGTCTACTGGCAACTCCTCCTAGGGCGAACGCCATTCGCCCCTTCTCGTTCCTCTTTCCTCGCCCCTCGTTCCTTACTGAGTCACTAAGTCACTAACAATCATTCTACCAGCTCTAAAATCACCATGGGAGCTGCATCTCCACGCCGAGGTCCTTTTTTTATAATACGAGTATAACCACCCTGACGATCATTATATTTCACAGAGAGCTTTTCAAAAAGGTTAGTAACTACAGTCTCATCAAGCAAATAAGAGAGAGCCTGCCGGCGAGCGTGTAGACCTCCCCTTTTAGCCAAAGTAATCATTTTATCTGCCACAGAGCGAGCTTCCTTAGCTTTAGCTTCTGTCGTCTCAATGCGGTTTGTTCTTAGCAATGATGTGACCATATTGCGCAGAAGCGCCCGACGAGCATCAGTTCTACGTCCCAATTTTCTTTTAGCCATATTATTCACTTCCTTAGGGATTGTTCCTAAATAACCTGTACAATCTTACTTGTCTTTTCGTCCATACCCTGCGTTGTGGAAACAGTTACATAACGCTGCTATGCGCCTATTTCCACGCCTTGGTTATGAACGAAAATCCTTCGCAATATTGCACAGTTTATTTCATCACAAGCCCTTATTCGTTCCACACTTATTCACTTACCCCATCGTTCCTTGTTCCTATTCCCCAAAAACTCCGTCCAACTTCTCACTTCCCACTTCTCTCGGACTTCCTACCTTCGCTCTCCGGACTCCTGACTCGGCTGTCGCCATCGTCAGCACTCGTTCGTCCTCGTCCTCCTCGGACTTTCACCACTTTTCACCCATTCGACTCCCTCTGGTCGCTCAGGGCATGCTTTTCACTTTCATT
>CAZLTH010000216.1:0-3538 GCA_964562355.1 uncultured Syntrophomonadaceae bacterium
TTCGCCTCTTCGCCTCTTCATCTCTTCGCCTCTTCGCCTCTTCATCTCTTCGCCTCTTCGCCTCTTCATCTCTTCGCCTGAAAAAAATAACGGCTTTTTCCTTTTAGAGAAGAAGCCGTTGCATTAATCCCCACAATGTTTGCTTTAAGACTTAAGTATTCTTAAAACACACAGCAACATCTCCTTTCCACACTGGGAGGCATGATCGTTTCCCATCATACCCTATCGGTCTATATTCCATGTTAAGAGGTTAAGAGAGGGACGAGGTTAAGAGGTAAAAAGAGGTAGAAAAATCCCGTAACCCCTTTTCGTCTCTTTATCTCTTTATCTCTTTATCTCTTTATCTCTTTACCGTGAACGTTTTACGAGAAACAAGGAATACAGACTCGGAGAAAGTATTTAATTTGACTACATTTTACCATATGATGTTTTTTTGTCAAGCTTTAATGAACCAAAAATTCTGCGGCAATCTTTTGAATAGCCTTTTTTTCAATTCTGGAAACATAAGAGCGAGATATGCCCAAATGATTGGCTACTTCTTTCTAGGTACTCCTGCTGCTCTTTAGGAGACCGTAGCGCATTATTAGAACCTTCTGCTCTCTTTTTTTTAATTTCTTTATCAGGTGCTGTAAACGCTTCTGTAAGAGCTTTGATTCTACTTCATTCGGAACAAGATTCGGATCTGTACCCAGCAAATCCAGCAGAGTCAGCTCGTTTCCTTCTCTGTCGGTGCCAACCGGCTCCTGGAGAGACATATCCTGCTTTATTTTTTTAATAGAACGCAAAAACATCAAGATTTCGTTTTCTATGCAACGAGCTGCATAGGTGGCCAGTCGTGTTCCCTTTTGAGAGTCAAAAGTATTAATACCTTTTATTAAACCAATAGTTCCAATAGACAAAAGGTCTTCCGGGTCTTCGCCTGTCTGTTCAAATTTTTTTGACATGTGGGCTACCAAGCGTAAGTTGTGCTCAATAAGGATCCTACGAGCCTGAGAATTGCCTTGCCACATCAGTTCCAACTGCTTTTTTTCTTCTTCCCTTGTCAATGGTTCAGGAAAAGAGCTATTATTGATATAGGAAACAAAAGCGGTTAGCTCTTTAAGTATGTAAGCCAGCATTGCCACCATTTCAAACACCTTTAATCCCCCCCCTTTTTTAATCGGGTTATCACCTTATATATTTATGAGGGTTAAAGTGTTTTTGTGCCTGTCCTGTTTAAATTAAACACAACTATTTCAGCGCACTATTTTTTCTGTTATTTTTCGGAATATTTCTGCCGGGGTCACCCCTTTACCTTCTTCTATAAAAACTACTATCACATATGTCGGATTTGCCAAAGGTATAAATCCAGCAAACCAGTAATGAAGCTCTTCTTTATCATCTTTAATGTCCCCTGTTTCTGCTGTCCCTGTTTTACCTGCAACATCAAAGAATCTTGAAGCAGCTTCTTCACCTGTTCCGTCTTCCACAACTTCATGAAGCATCATCTTTAGCTTGCTAGCTGTAGTAGTTTGTATTATTTTCTCTCTGGTGCTAGGACGAAAGGACCTGACCGTCAAACCTTTCCTAGAAGTTAATTTATCTACCAAACGAGGTCTCACCAAATACCCCCCGTTAGCAACGACAGCATAAGCCCTTGCCACCTGCAAAGGGGTTACACTTACATCTCCCTGTCCTATACAAGCCAAAGCAAGAATCCCTAGGTTCATCTCAGAATCTGGCAGATTTCCGGACCTCTCTCCCTGTAAGGGTAAGTTCACCTTTTCTCCGAACCCAAATTCTTGTGACTGCTGCCATATCGCCTTACTACCCAATTGCAAGCCGATTTCAATAAAGGCCACATTACAAGAAACTGCTAGAGCCTCCGTAAGATTTATTTTTCCGTGCCTATTAGTACAACCGATATTATCCCTCCCAAATTGAATAAAACCATGACAGTTAAATTCAAAATCTGCATAGTAATAGCCTGATTCCAATGCTGCAGCAGCCACTACCATCTTAAAGGTAGATCCCGGGAAAAAACTTCTAACAGTACGATTAAGAAAAGGTTTTTGAGCGTATAATTTTCTGCTTTCCTTGGTATCTAAAAAAAAATCTCCTACGTTATTAGGAGCAAAACTTGGCTTACTGGCCATAGCCAATATATCTCCTGTAAAAGGATGCATAACTACAACAGCACCTTTTACAATAGTAGCAGCCATTACTTTCTCTACACTGCGCTGTAAATGACTATCCAGTGTCAGATGCACGTTGTATGGCTTACGATTATGCAAATTATTATGATGTCGGTAGCCAATGCCAGGAATCAGTCTACCATGCCCATCTACTACAGCAGCTACTGCCGAATAGTAGGGTGCTCTTAATTCTTCATCAAAAAAAAACTCTATGCCAGCAACTCCAGTATTATCAATTTTATTCAAATAACCTACAACATGAGGAGCCAAGTATCCCTGTCCATAGCGAGTTTTTAAAGTCAGCAAACCTATTCCCTCCGGAAGTTCTTTACCTGTCATACTCTCATGTCTATTTGTTCGAGCTAAAATATAAGGTCGATCGCCTCTTACCTTTTTCCGCAAAATGCCTTCAATATACGGTACCCAGGGATAGTCAGCTACTATTTCCTGCTCACGTCCTCTTATTAATGCCGGGAAAACCACCAGTACTTCCTCTTCCCAAGAGTCCAAGAGGGAAATTCCATGACGGTCAAAAATATCTCCCCGACCACACTGCAATAACAACTTTTGCGTTCTTTGTCTTGCAGCTATAGAAGCCAAAGCACTATTTTGTAGTATTTGTAATTGGAACAAACGCAAAACATAAACACTGAAAATAAGAAACATTACGCCCATCACTAAAAAAATTCGTCTACTCCTAGTAAGCCTTTTCAAGTAAAAAAAACCCCCTTCTGTTACAACTATTTTGTACCAGAAGAGGGCTAACTATTCTCTTTCTAGCCTGCGTACAAGAGACCATGGGACAACTTTTCCCGGCACGGGAAGATACACTTCCTGTCTGGGGTGGGGCACAGTCTCCAACTCATTTCCTGACAGATCGAATATCTTATCTGTCTTATAGGAGAAGTTTTCCCCTTTGGGAGATAGTATCTCCAGACGATCTCCCACCATAAAATGGTTTCTTTGCTCCACTCGTGCCAGCTTACGTACCGGGTCATACTCTCTTACTATCGCCGCAAATTTATGAGATTCCTTCACCTTGTTAGTCTCCGTTTTCTCCGGCTGCCCAAAATAAAATCCTGTATCAAAGGGACGAATACTAGCTTTCCTGACTTCAGCCAGCCATACTGGAAGCTTAACTGGATAATTGTGTGGCGAAGAAAATAAGGCATCGATAGCTTCACGATAAGCTTTGACTACCGTAGCCACATAATGAACACTTTTCATGCGCCCTTCTATTTTAAAAGAATGAATGCCTGCCTCCACTAGGCGAGGAAGATGTTCCAACAGACACAAATCTGCCGGGCCAAAAATATAAGTTCCTTTTTTATCTTCTTCTACCGGGAAATATTCTCCCGGTCGCA
>CAZLTH010000217.1:0-3523 GCA_964562355.1 uncultured Syntrophomonadaceae bacterium
ATTTCATAAAGCGACTGTTCAGAGAGAGACACTTGATAAGCTGTGAGGTGTCTCCGGTAGCGGAAATCGAAGTGCCTTCCGGAGCTGGCTCCATGAAAAGAGAAAGAGGATTTTTCTCTCAGTACTGGGGCACGGTTACTGCCGTTAACAGGAAGAAAAAGACCTAGTGTTAGTTTGTATGTTAACCAGAGTGGAACCGTGGTATGTAAATGCCGCCTCTGAAAAGAGGCGGCATTTATTATATACTGCCAAAGGCAGTTGGGAAGGTTCCCAACCCTGAGAAGTGAGAAGTGAAAAGTGAGAAGTGAGCCAGCGAGGGAAGTTGTTTTGGAGGTTAGAAGTTGGAAGTTTAGATAAAGAAACCTCGTCTCCAACCTCCAACCTCCCACTTCTCACCTCCAATTTAGTAGGGGCAATCCCTTGTGGTTGCCCGAGTGTGGAAGTGAGAAGTGAAAAGTGGGATGTGGGAAATTGAACCCTGAACCGTGAACCATGAACCTTAAACCCGGGTTCCCTGAACCATGAACCTTGAACCCGTCTTCCCTGAACCCAATAACCCGACTAAAGCAGGAGTGTGGTTGAAATGTTAAGCTTATTTAAAAAAGACATCAAGGCGATTTTTGAAAGAGATCCGGCAGCAAAAAGTTTATTGGAGGTGTTTTTTTGCTATCCTGGTTTACATGCTGTTTTAGCACATCGCCTAGCACATTTTCTTTACCGCCATAATCTTATTTTTCTGCCTCGTTTAATATCACAGGTCAGTAGGCTGATAACCGGTATTGAAATTCATCCCGGTGCTAAAATCGGGCAAGGTCTTTTTATTGACCATGGGATGGGAGTTGTTATTGGAGAAACAGCAGAAGTTGGTGACAATGTAACTCTTTACCAGGGAGTTACCTTGGGAGGAACCGGCAAAGATAAAGGGAAGAGACATCCAACAGTAGGCAGCAACGTAGTAATTGGTTCCGGTGCCAAGATTTTAGGTGCGGTGAGTATCGGCAATAATGCTCGTATAGGAGCAGGTTCAGTTGTTTTAAACGATGTGCCCTCACAGGCTACGGTGGTAGGTATCCCCGGTAGGGTAGTAGTTCATCAAGGGAAGAAAATACCCACGATTAATTTAGATCATGATGATTTACCAGACCCGGTACTGGAAATGTTTATTTCTTTGCAGCAACAAATCGACAATTTGCGTTGCTGCCAGGAGAAGCAGGATGAGGAGGAGAAAAGGCGTGACTATAAAGTTATATAATACAGTTACGCGTCGCCGGGAGACTTTTATTTCTTTGCAGGAAAAAAAGGTAGGTATCTACGTTTGTGGTCCCACGGTCTATGATTTTTTTCACATCGGTAACGCTAGGGTTTTCATAGTTTTTGATGTGATTCGTCGTTATTTTGAGCATCGAGGTTACCAAGTTACTTTTGTGCAGAATTTTACTGACATTGAAGATAAGATGATTAAACGGGCTGCGGAGAAGGGTATTACGGTGCCCGAGCTGGCGGAAGAGATGATTGAAGCCTACTTTGAGGACGCTGCTTTTTTAGGAGTAAGAAAAGCCGATTATCATCCCCGGGCGACAGAATTTATCCCGGAGATGATAGTTTTTATCGAAAAATTGCTAGTCAAGAAAATGGCCTATGTATCCGGGGGCGATGTTTATTTCAGCGTGGAAAGTTTTCCTGACTATGGCAAGCTTTGTGGTCAGCCTTTGGAAGATTTGCTTGCTGGTGCCCGGGTAGAGGTAGAGGAAGAAAAAAAACATCCCGGTGATTTTGCTCTCTGGAAGAAGCAAAAACCGGGCGAGCCAGCTTGGGACAGCCCCTGGGGGGCTGGTCGTCCCGGTTGGCACATTGAGTGTTCAGTTATGGCTACAAAATATTTGGGTGAGAGCATTGATATCCATGGCGGCGGTCCGGACTTAATTTTTCCGCATCACGAAAATGAAATAGCCCAAAGTGAAGGAGCTACTGGGAAAAAATTTTCTAAATACTGGATGCATGTAGGTTATTTGAATATAGACCGGGAAAAGATGTCTAAATCAAAAGGTAACTTTAAAACGATACGTGAACTGCGCACCAACTATGAACCCGGGGTTATTCGTTTTTTTATGCTTTCAGCACATTATCGTAATCCTTTAAATTTCAGCCCAGCGATTTTAGAGCAGGCCGCCCAAGGACTGGCTCGCTTACATTCCATGATTTATAATCTTCAAGATATGATTAAAAAACTCTCTAAAACCCCCTCACCCTTGGAGTTTGGGCAGGGGGAACGAGGAGCGAGGAACAAAGAACAAGGAGCGAGGAACGAAGAAGAAGAGAGAAATGCATCACTTGCCCCCTCCCCCTTGATGGGGGAGGGCTGGGGTAGGGGTGAGTCTGAACACTACCTGCTTGACCTGACGGCAAAGGCACGGCAGAGATTTCAAACAGCTATGGATGATGATTTTAACACCGCTGATGCTGTGGCAGTTCTTTTTGAGCTGGCGCGTGAAGTCAATACTTGCCTGAATGCTGCAGGAAAGCGGAGCAAAGAAACACTGGAAAAAGTGTTGTCTTTTTACCGGGAAACAGATGAGATTTTGGGATTTCTTTTCCCGCCAGATAAGAAAAAGGACTTGGATGCAGAAATTGAAAAGCTAATCAGTCGCCGCAACCAAGCACGCCAAAATAAAAACTGGGCTGAGGCAGATGCAATCAGGGACGAATTGACATCCCGGGGGATAATTTTGGAAGATACATCTCATGGGGTGAGATGGACCTGGAGTGAAAAGTGAAAAGTGAAAAGAGAAAAGTGAAAAGTAAGGAGTGGGGAATTTGGGACAGAAAACATTGCATGTAGAGGTACTAAGGCATACCTTTAAGGCGGAAGAGCTGGTGGCTATGGCGGCTAAGCTTTGTTATTCTGCTGCGGATATTACGGCATTGCAAAAAGGTGTGCAGCAAAAAGACCAAGAAATTTTTTTAAGTCGTTTAATTGATTCAGGGCACTTTACTCCTTTTGAGCACATTACCTTTACTTTTGGTATAGAAGGGGTTTCCCGGAGTTTGTTAGCACAGATAACACGTCATCGTCTGGCTAGCTTCAGTGTCAAGTCGCAGCGATATGTGATAGAAAGAAGCTCTCTAGCTAGTGAAGAAACCTTCGGCTATATTATACCTCCGCGGATAGAAGCGCTGGGAGAGGAATATATTAAAAAATATCAAGAGCAGATGCAGGAAATGCAAAAATGGTATGATTTCTGGTACGATGCCCTAGGAGGGAAAGAGAAAGAAGCCCCCGAAGATGCCCGGTTTATTTTACCGAATGCTGCTGAAACAAAAATCGTCTTGACCATGAATGCCCGGGAATTAAATCACTTTTTCAGTCTTCGTTGCTGCGAGAGGGCTCAGTGGGAAATTCGTATGCTGGCGAAGGAAATGTTACGACAGCTGAAGGAAATTGCTCCGATTGTCTTTAAGAATGCCGGTCCCGGCTGCGTCCGCAATGCTTGCCCCGAAGGTAAACTGAGCTGTGGGGTTGGTA
>CAZLTH010000218.1:0-1453 GCA_964562355.1 uncultured Syntrophomonadaceae bacterium
CTGATGCAGAGCATTTCCGGCACTTAAGAAACCTAGCGAAACATCGCTGGGGACTGAAGGGGGTAGCTTGGTGGGCGTTGGGGTTACAGGATTCGTTGGTTTATAAGACTTAGGAAGGAGGTGCAAAATATGCCAAAGATTCTTATTACGATTACTGTTGATTCTGAGGCAGGTATAGTTAACTTAAACTCTAGACAACTTGACTCAGAGTTTTTAACTGAAAAGCCTCAAAGTGTCGAAGCTGTCGTAGAAGAAAAGCAGGGCGGTTAAAAAAAAGGAGTTGTTTTATATGAGTATGAATTTATGGATTGCAACTAGTAACGTTTGGATTTTTGAAGGAGGTAATAGCAACGTCTTTCCTAATCCTTTCGAGACGATTTCTGCTAATACTTTAGCGCGATTCACGGGAAAACGTTACGATGGTATGGGTTATTCACGATGGGAACTTGAGTACTATAGTAACGTGACTAATCGTTTCGGTCTTGGTTGGGCAGACCTCCCATCATTCAATCTTTTACGCAATTTCGCCTGGGACGCAGGTTTAGTTGACGAAGGCTTCGTTTATCAAGAGCATCTTACTGGGCATTGGGTTTCCTCTCTACAATAGATTTGGTAATCTATTCGCTTGGGCACCTCCACACACTCGTTTAGGAAGTGCTTCTCAGCAGTTTGTTCGCGGTGCTTCTAATTCAAGCTGGTTTGGAGCCTCTCATTATAAAACGCCAGGAGGGTCGTGGCAAGCTCATTCTGCAGGTTTCACGTTTACACCTTATGCATCGGTTGCTAATTCAGGAACTCCGAGTAAGTATAGGTTCCGAAATATGCGTCCAGGAACATAAACACAGACGAGGTTTAAAAACCTCGTCTACTCGTTAAAATTTTCCCATCCGCATCAAGCCAGAGAGTTATAGAGTAGCAGCCCTCAACTGTGAAAAAGTTAACCATACGACGGTAGACACTCCGGCTTCCGGTATGTGCTGGTCGTCCATGTTGTATACATTCAACATCTTGATCTACAAAATTTATATCGCTAAGATTGATTTTGATTTGGTCAGGGAATACGTGGCAGAAAAGGCATACAACATCTTGATATAACCAGGCAACGTTGTTTGTGTCTAACCAGGGAGTTAGCTCAGGTAAATCTGGGACCGAGTGGTCTAATAGAAAAGCCTCTGCAACTTCTATAGGATATCCCGGACTGGGCTCTCCCCACCTATACTGGTTAGATAGCTTTACACAGCTAGCAATTCTGATCTGCTCTTTAACTGGTTGGTGAGCTACAAAACCTGCCTTTTCTGGTGGCGTTTGTGGTGCCGTCACGTGTTCTTGACTCTCTCTTTCTGGCTGTTGTGCTTGTGCCCCCTGCTCCTGTTTTGAGCAACCAGAAACAGTCAGGACTACTAGCATTACTACGCTGAGCAGGAGTAGTTTTGATAGGGTTGTTTTAAGCATC
>CAZLTH010000218.1:1553-3523 GCA_964562355.1 uncultured Syntrophomonadaceae bacterium
GGCTCTGGTTTTGGTCCATAATCGTGAGCCATGACGATGATGCGATCGGCCAGTTCGCCAAGAGCTTGATAATCATATCCACGGAAGGAACTGTTTGGGGGGTGAAGTGTAAGGGTTAATGTTTTTCCGGCACGTGCAAGTGGAGGTGCAAGTCTTGCTACAAAACGAGTGAAGCTATCACGTATATGTTGTTGTTCTTCATCTTGCGCATAAAGCCCTAACCCTTCAAAGTTTATGTTAACGCCGTGAAAGTGTTCTGCCTCTAAAATGATAGCAGCGACAAGAGTTGCTATAGCTTGCTCGTCATTAAGAACTGCATAGAGCATTCCGTCCCGGTTTTCCTCATGGACAACCATTTCGGTACGGAGATTATAGTATTGTGCGGCAGCGAGTACGTCTTGCCAGCCGGGTGGCCGTTGCCAGGCTGTCCGTGGACTACGTGTCAGAAGATTGCCTCGCTCATCTATTGTGTGCCAGCCTAAGGCTAGCTCGCTTACCATGCCTGTATTGCCAGTCGCTGTCTCCGGGAAGGGTACACCAAAAAGATTAGTCCAGCTACTGGTTCTTGCATCGCCAAGAGCGTAAAATCCGATGACGGTCATGGCTCTTGGGGGAGAGATGATCTTAACTGTACGGGTTTCTGCAACCCAGTCTACCTGACAGTCGAAGGCTTCACTAAAAAAACGCAGCGGAACCAGTGTCCGGTCGTTTACAATTACAGGTGGCACGTCCAAAAGTATTTCTGAGTCATTCAAAAGAGCAGCTTTGTTATTAATCTGTAGTAGGACTTGAGTTTTGGCTGTCGATGCGGTGATTGTGCGGGTGGCACCATCCCAATTAACGTTGATACCTAATGCCTCTGCGATGAAACGGAAAGGAACCAGTGTCCGCCCATCCTTGATTTGCGGAAGTACGTCAAACCGTAGGGGTAGGTCATCTAACAAAACGACAATATCCGTGTGAGGGCTGGCTTCCGCTTGTTGATATGGGGGCACGATAGTTACAAGGAGAACAGCGAAGAGAAACGTTGCCATTAGAACAAATATTAACCGTTTCATGCTCATATGGTATGCCTCCTGTAGCTTTTTTCTAATTTTACCTCATAAGGGGATAGTCGTCAAGCTTTTTCACGTTGCCAAGAAAGGGGAATGAGAAATGTCGATTGTTGTTGACCCGGGACATGGGGGACGAGATCCAGGCACAGTAAATCAGACAGGATTAGGTACATTTGAAAAAGATATAACATTGCCCGTTGTGCTAATGCTTGAACAGCAGCTAGCAAAATATAATATTAAAACAATCTTGACTCAACGGGAAAAAGGAATATCATCAGAATTTCTTACTATTTTCGTGTGCTCGTCATCTATAACTAGTCTGCTGTTTTCCTCAATAAGAGTATAAGCCTTTTCATACTGTCTGCGACGATGTGAGGCATCCGGAGCAGTAGGGTTAACAAAAGTATAACGAGCGGTAACTTCAATATGAGTGGAGTTACTGTGCTTATTTATTTGCTGAACGCCAATTATCATCCTGTCGGTTATGGAGTGATTGGATGAACCTACTAGACTAGGCATAGGGCGGAATACTCGGGCATCAGTCCCATAACCACTTTTTACAGCAGCTTCAGAAAGGATGCCCTCCCACTTTTCGTAAGTAATATCTTCTCTTACGGCTCTATCGAGCAGAGACAGATATTTCTTTACTTGTTCTATGGCGTGTAATTTTAATTCATTTCTTCGATTTATCTTTACTATCTGGATCCAATTGGAAATGGGGTTGTATTTTTGAATAAAAGACACTGGTTAGAAATTATATATGATGAATATTACTCATTGATTTACAGGGTAATAAGGAATATGACTAAGGACTCACAACTAACCGAAGATATTATTCAAGAAACTTTTATATCTTTATATCTGTACGATAAAAGTAAATTTAAATGTGAAAAAAACTTGAAGTATTGGCTAATT
>CAZLTH010000219.1:0-3518 GCA_964562355.1 uncultured Syntrophomonadaceae bacterium
TATTTTAGACAAGAGAAGCAGGAATTTCTTTTAAAAGGCTAGAAATATTGATATAAGATGAGGTGATGTAATGCAAACTGTAAAATCTTTGACTCCGGAATCTTTGACAGCCATTGAGATTTTAGAAAGTATTGATAAAGTTCATAGAGATCAGGCCTTAGGAATGTTAAGAAAATTTGCAAATGAACTTTATAGTGAACAAAAGTGGCAAGAATTATTATCAAAGTCTCCAGAACCAATGATTAACATGGCAAAGCAAGCTCTGCAAGAGCATATTAATGGAAAAAGTCAGGTGATGTAGTGAATCCATTTACTGTGAAGTCGTACTGGAAAGCATATAAGAGCTTGCCAAGGAATATTCAGCGAGATGCAGATAGAAAATTTGATCTTTGGAAGACGAACCCTTTTCATCCTTCTTTGAATTTCAAATGTGTCAATACGGAATACAATATCTGGTCAGTGAGAGTGACAATAGATTATCGAGCGCTTGCTGTAAGAAACGAGAAGTCAGTGATTTGGTACTGGATTGGTGATCATAATAAATATGAACAGTTGTTAAAATCTTTGTAGAAAAGGAGATGTGTCCCCTACCTTTATGAATACCTATTTTCTTATTTTCTGTACAGGATTTTTTGCTACCCTGCTATTGACCCCACTAGCTAAAAAACTGGCGGTAATTATCGGGGCACTGGATTCACCGGGTGAGCGCAAGGTGCATCGAAAAGTTATGCCCCGCTTGGGTGGGGCTGCTATCTTTGCGGCTTACCTGCTTACTGTCTTGCTCTTTGTTGATATCAGCCGGGAAATTCAGGGGCTGCTTTTAAGCGGCTTTATGATTTTATCGCTCGGTATTATTGATGACATCAGGGGGATTTCACCACGCCTAAAGCTTGCCGGGCAGGTGCTGGCAGCCTTAGTTGCTGTCTATTTTGGTGTCAAAATAACCTTTGTGGACAACCCCTTTGACGGGTTGATTCGCTTAGGTGTTATGACCATACCCATTTCAGTGCTTTGGATGGTCGGTGTCACCAACGCTCTCAACCTTATCGATGGTCTGGACGGTCTTGCAACTGGCGTTTCAGCGATTGCTTTGCTGGCTTTTTCGGTAATTGCTTTAACTATAGGTCAGACAGCTGTTTCCATGATGTCTTTTGCCCTAGCTGCCTGCCTTTTCGCCTTCTTGCACTTTAACTTTTTTCCGGCCAAGATTTTTTTAGGCGATTCGGGCAGCATGTTTTTGGGTTTTAGCATAGCCTCCTTGGCTATTTATGGGCTCTTGAAGGGAGTAACCATGATTGCCTTCATTATTCCTGTCATTATTCTGGGCGTACCCATTTTTGATACAGCTTTTGCCATTGTACGCCGTTATCTCCAGAAAACCCCTATATTCCAGGCAGACAAAAAACATATCCACCACAAGCTCTTGAGCTTAGGTTTTTCACATCGCCAAGTGGTCATGATTATTTACTTGGTAAGTATTTTCTTCTCGGCCGGGGCTGTTTGGATGAGTATGAATTATAGATGAGTCAGCAAGCCGCTGACTCAGTTTACAGTTTACAGTTTACAGTTGACAGGGGTTGCGAGGCTGGGGAAGTCAGTAAGTTAGAAAGGCAACCTCCGGGGCTCCTTCCAACTTCTAACCTCCCACCTCTAACCTCCAATTTAGTAGGGTTAACCCTTGTGGTTGCCCGAGTGGGTAAGGCAGTAATGAGCAACGAGCAAGTAAATTCCCCCTCCCCCTTGATGGGGTGAAGACGAGGAGTACGAGTCTGAACGAGTCCTGCCGACGGCGATAGCCGACTCAGGAGTCCGAGAGGGTTGGGGTGGGGGTGAGGCAGACAAATTGCAGGTGAGAAAGATAGAAAAACAAACACTAACCAGAGCTACCGCCGTAATCATTCTAGCCACTGTTTTCTCTCGCCTATCTGGTTTTTTAAGAGAAACAGTCATTGCTTATCGCTTCGGCGCTACGGCAGAGGTAGATGCGTTTTTAGTTGCCCTTATTATTCCGCTGATCCTTTTCAACTTTATTAACCTCGGTATTCAAAACACCTTTATCCCTGTTTACAGTCCACTGAAAAACAAAAAAAGTGCACCTGCTTTTTTCAGTGCGGCTTTTCTTCTTTTAGCGGTTATTTTGCTCCTGCTGGCGGCCTTCTTTTACTTGCTGGCACCTGCCCTTGTCAGCCTAGTAGCTCCTGGATTTTCTGGGGAAACCTACCGCCTGACCGTCACCTTGAGCCGCATTCTCATTCCCGGTCTTATCTCCATGGGACTAGCTGGCCTCATGACAGGTTACCATCATAGCCATAGTTCCTTCTTTCAACCGGCATTTTCCTTTGTCTGGCAGAACAGTATTATTATTTTTAGCGCTCTTTTTCTAGCTACGGGCGGCATGGTTCCCTTTACTCGTGGAGTGCTTCTTGGAATTGCAGCCCTTTCTCTAAGTCTTATTCCCGGTGTTTTTAAACTGAACTTGAAACTCATTCGCCCAGACTTTACCCATCCCGGTATCAAGCAGATGGCTATTCTGCTGCCGCCCATTGTTCTGGGAGGAGCAGCCTTAGAGCTAAAAAATATCATCGATCGCACCTTTGCTTCTTTTTTGCCAGCAGGAAGCGTGGCAGCCTTGAACTATGCCAACAGGCTCTACCAGCTACCGCTGGGATTGTTTATCTTCTCTCTCATTGCCGTCCTATTCCCCACCCTAGTAGAACTCGCTGATGGCAATAAACAACAGCAGTTTAAGGCTAAATTTGAGCAATCCTTCCGAGTCATTCTATTTTTTTCCCTGCCAGTAGTAGCCGGGCTGATTATTTTGCGCCAACCCTTGGTCAGCCTTCTTTTTGAAAGAGGTGCTTTTGACGCTACTGCCACTCAGAAAACAGCCTACGCCTTGCTCTTCTACTCCTTTGGCTTAGTTACAGTTGGCTTGCGAGAGCTTTTCAACCGTGCTTTTTTTGCTTTAAAAGACACACGCACACCTATGCTGGCAACTCTCCTCACCGTATTTTTAAACATTCTCCTAAACTTTATATTGATGCCCTACCTAGCTCACGGCGGCATAGCCCTAGCTACAAGTTTAGCCGCCGGCGCTGGTGCCCTGCTCCTCTATTTTCTTTTACGCCGCCGGACAGGCGTGCTTGCCGACAGGGAAAATCTCTTTGTTGCTTCTAAACTTGCAGCAGCAACTTTTGTTATGTCGCTTTATCTCTGGCTGATTTTAGGTTATATTAACATTAGTGGGGAAACTCTCCCTGACCTGCTCCGGCTCAGTTTCCTTATCGGCAGCAGCTTTATTGTCTATTTCGCTGTTGTGCTTTTGCTAAAAGTAAAAGAAAGCCGGGAAGCGCTTGCAACCCTTTTTGCCATGCTGGTAAAATTATGGGAGATGAGAAAAATAAAAAGGGAAAAATAAATGGAAGATAGAAGTAAATCGTGGTATAATGGATGAGTGACTGAGTGGATGAGTGACTGAGTGACTGAGTGACTGAGTGACTGAGTGACTGAGTGACTGA